>CAZPHU010000001.1:0-7308 GCA_964586285.1 uncultured Fibrobacterota bacterium
ACTATACGCTGCAATCGTGGTTCAGACGGGAAAACATCACAACCATAATGCTTGACAATGAGGTTTACGGGAACACCGGAGGTCAGGAAAGCGGCATGACAGTGGAAGGGAAAGTCCACAACATGGCTCCTTTGGGAAAGAAATTCCCCAAGATACCGGTTTTTGAGCTGGCCAAAACCTCCGGCTGCGTGTATGCCGCCAAGGTTACCGTTGCGAATCCCAAAAGGCTGGGCGCGGCTATAAACAAAGCTGTTCTTATAGCCAGAGAAGTAGGACCGACCTATGTTCAGGCATATACTCCCTGCCCTACCAATCTCAAGTTTTCACCCGATCAGACAATCAAAGTCGCAAAAGATGCTGAAAAGAGCTACTATGCTTTTGAGGAATATATAACCGAAGAAGCCTCTTGCTATTTGGAAAGCCTGAAGGCAAAGAAGGAGTCTGCATGATCAATAGTAATCTTGACATAAGAATGGCCGGTCTGGGCGGTCAGGGAGTTGTTACCGCAGCTCACATCCTGGGCACGGCGGTTGTCAACAGCGGCAAGCATGCGGCGGTAAACCCTTTCTTTGGAGCCGAAAAGAGACTCGCCCCGGCGGAGAGCTATGTAAGAATATCAGAGGAGCCGATTTACGACAGAGGGGAGATTCTCTACCCCAACTACATCGTTATATTCGCCCCTCAGGTAATTACAATGGGAAAATCTTACACCATGCCTTTCTACTCGGGACTCCAGGAGAATGGTCTTGTAATAATCAACTCCGATGAGCCGATTCTTTCAGAGAAAGAGCAAATGGGACTGCGCAAGCTTAACGCGAAAGTAATATATGTACCCGCCACCAAGATGGCCGTGGAGTATACCGGAACGGAGCTGTCTACCAATATGACCATGCTGGGAGCGTTCTGCGGTCTTGTCGAGCTTATTAATCTCGACTCTGTTCTGGCCGCCGTGGAAGAGCGATTCAGCGGTAAGGCGAAAATCATAACATCCGGAACAACCGCCGCACTCGATGAATCATTCAAAAGTAAATTTGATAAGCTTTCCGCTCTAATCGAGAAGAACACGAAAGCAATCAATAAAGCCTTCGAATTTTCATCTCAGCTGAAAGTGCAAAGCAGCTGATCTTTGGAAACAAAAAAAATAAGGCCCGATAAGCCGCAGCGCTTCATCGGGCCTTTTTTTTGATGTGATCGTGACAAAATGCATACAGCCGCTATGCATTACATCATTTTCATGAACTTGCACGGGATTTTTGGACCCAAGCCCAAGGCGCAGGGCCGGAAGAAAACGACAGGAACATGGCGCGGATTACCCGCAATTTTTCACGACGCCGGTAATCCACGGTATTTACAAATAAAAATTGTACTTTAACGAGCCGAAAACCCGAGCAAACGTACCCTTCTTTCTCTACCTGCCTGGAAGGCGTGAGAAGACTCTTTGCCCGTTGTTACTCATTTGAATGATTGGAGCCTTGGGTAATTTTCTGCTTAAGCCGCCTAATTTCCTTCCATTTATGAGATAGTAGCCGACGTTAGGAATGGATTGGGGCTTTGGAACAACAGTGAGCCGTGCTTTTATGTTCGTGGGATATGATGATATGGTCACCTGATCAATTTCCAGGTATCCGGAATCCGGCGCCGAATATCCATGGACGACTTGCCAGTTTATCTTTTGAGCAACAGACAAGGATGACCTGATTTCATCCTGATCAGTTGGAATATTTGCGTATTTCAAATCTTTCAAACTGATGGTTATCTTTTCCCACTGATCGGTTACTTCAAAATCTTTTCGCAAATACAGATAATCATAAACATCCTCGGTAACGATTTCCACGAAATATCCAAGTGATTGCGTTCCCCTGGCATAAAAGCTAATCTCCTCCGCTGAGCTGATATCCACCGTCGTACCCGGTTGGCTGATATCCATTCCTATTCCCACAAAAGGATCATACTCATCATTATTATTATTCCTCGGTTGATTATCCCCAAGGACGAATTCAACTTTGGCACAGTGCTCAGATTCATACCCGGGGATTGACGGGGAAAAGTCTTCGTAAGCACCCTCACCCATATACTGGACATCCTTTATAACAGAGCTTCCTCCGTCTTTTACATCGGAAAAGTAGTACCAGTCCATGCCGATATTATTCTGCTTACCCTCCGTTTCCAGATTACCGAGAAGTGTTTCCTCTCCCAAAACAATACTGCTCAACAATATCGAGAATGCGCAGCCATAAATACGTAACATAGGTCCCTCCTGTTAATGGTATGATTGGTTTTGATTCACAGATGCTTCGAAAGAATCGTCTTCAAAAGGAAGATACCTATTACAGGAGAACGTTTTTTGATTTTTGTTATACATATTCATCAATTCTGGAAAAGACTAAAATAATCGGTGAAAATGTCGGGTCTTTTTCCTTCACCAGTCTCGAAAACCAAGGTAACTGGATGATGATTCTGCCGTGTTTGCAGCATAATGCATGAGTAAATGATATTTGACCGAACCAACGGGAATGTGTCCAAAGAGGGAGGCCCGAAACGGAGTACTTTTTTCCGATTTTCTTTTACATTTTTTGTAATCAGGGAAAAATTAAAGAAAATAGAGAAAATGTAAAACCAGCATAATTCATAAGCTTCGGGGACTTACCGGCCTTAATCCCTTAAGCTTTGGAAGGTACTAAGGCCGATCCGACATCTTACGTAAAAACGGACGCCCATGTTTCGGAACGTCCGTTTATCACATAACAGGTTCCAACATGCGATTTATCGATGCGGCCTGCTTGGCTCCGATACCGAGGAAACCACCTCTTCGCCGAATTCTCTTCCGGCTTTGGTGGATATGTCGCCAAGTGACACTATACCGATCGGCTTTCCTTCACTGGCTGTCACAACAATGCGCCGCAGCTTCTTTTCTTCCATCACCCGGGCGCACTCTTCTATATCATCATCCTGATCACAGGTAACCAGCTCTTTGCTCATGATCTGCTCGACGGTTGTGGAATCGGGGTCAAGATTCTCCGCCAGGCATCGCAATACTATATCCCTGTCCGTTATAATCCCGCGAAGATTCCCCTCACGCGCCACCGGCAATGCACCCACATCGATACTTTTCATCTTAATGGAAGCTTCCCGAATTGAGGCGCTTTGCTGGACTATCTCCGGATTCGGTGTCATTATTTCTTTTATACGCATATATTTCCTCCATGAGATCGTGCACATATACTCACTTACTCATTTCCCTGTGCAAATGCAATCAAGGATACTCCTAATAATCCGCAACCACTATGCCTTTAATCACGAAAACACCTCCGGCTTATCGCTGAATCGAATAAGCAACTTAATTCAAGTTTCTCTTCTTCACGTCTCAATCGACAACTGTATCGGCGAGAAATATTTTATTTTTTTCCGGCGGATACAGGTGATTGTTTCAATTGTACAGCACGGATGAAATCAAAACAAAGGACATAATATATGAATGTAAACATCAGAAACGAGCGTGATACCGACTACCGGGCAGTGGAAGTGCTTACTCGCGAGGCCTTCTGGAATTTACATGTGCCCGGGTGTGATGAGCATTATATGGTCCATACCATGAGAAATCACCCGGATTTTATTCCCGCACTCGATTTTGTCGCCGTCCTGGACGGCACTATCGTCGGAAATATCATGTACACCAAATCCCATGTACTCGATTCGGAAAATAACAGACTGGAAACGATCACTTTCGGACCGGTAAGCGTATTACCCCAATATCAGAGGAAGGGTATCGGCTCCTCCCTTATTCGACACTCCGCCGATATTGCCCGTCAAAACAATTATAAGGCAATTATTATCGAAGGACACCCCTACAACTATGTCAAACACGGGTTTAAAAGCTCTATAGATTTCTCCATAGCCGATCCCGAAGGCAAATATCCATACAGTCTTCTTGTTCTTGAGCTGGAGGAAGGATTTTTTGGGGCAGCCGCCTGGAGATACTTCCAAAGTGATGTGTACGATGTCGACTCGCAAGCCGCGGCGGAGTTTGACAAAACCTTTCCCCCCAAAGCCAGGGAGTATAAGTATTCGCAGGATGAATATTCCATCGCCTCCAGAGCGTTTATGCAATAGTCCAATACCAGGCATTCTCTTACAAAATATACCCACACTTTACCCCGTAATGATTCCGATCCATTATTAACGAAAGGGTAAAAATGGGAAACTTAAACATATCTATATCAGCCGATTCTGTTTCATCAACAAAGGCCCATGTTAAGGCTAGAAACTTCAGTTTTCACATCGACGAGCCGGAAAACCTAGGCGGAACGGATTCCGCGGCGAATCCCGTGGAATATCTTCTCGGCTCGTATGCGGGATGTATAAACGTTATGGCACACCTGATCGCAAAAGAGCAGGGAATCACACTTGACGGTTTATCAATCAAGATTTCAGGTAAGTTGAATCCTGATCGTTTGTTCGGCGCATCAAATGCCGAAAGAGCAGGTTTTCAGAATATACAGGTACAAATATCGCCCAAAACCGATGCCCCAGTCGAAAAGGTCAAGGCCTGGATCAAGGCAATTGAGGATCGTTGCCCTGTCAACGACAATTTACTCAATCCAACACCGATCTCTGTAACACACGTGCAAGCTTAATTTGTTTTTGAACACAAAATGTAAAAAAGGGAGTTCATTAACTCCCTTTTTTGGTTCGCCGATGTCGGCCGGGTAGGGCAGCGAACGGTACCCGCCCCCTACCCTACCCGGCCTCCAGCCCACCCCCTAAAAACAATTACAAATGAGCAAATAAGCAATGGGCGACAGGCGGTAGATGGTCCTAGAGGTCGTTGCCGCTATTGTCACTCAACTATTTCGCACTCTACGATTTCCGAAATCACGTCTCTGGAGATCACCTGAATGGTATAGTTTTGCGTTGTTGCAGGGATTGCCTGTCGCTCGATTAAATCAACTGAAAAGTACCCGCTTCCCGTTTTACCTTCCTCATTTTCTGTAAGGCTGCTACATGGCACATGGATATTGTAACATCCGACAAAGTTCTGCTTGGTGCCTGAAACAAGGATTGCCATGGGCACCAGCGCTTTAATGTCAGCGCTAGTGTTTTGCGCTTCAGTCATCATTTCGTGTTCGTATACAGGAATGGAATATGATGCATGAATTACCAAGGGACCACCCTTGCGGACTGAATACTTTTTCTCAGTTGTTAAGAAAATGCCTTTTCCCTTCGGCAAAGGCGGTGAAAACTCTGAAACAGAATATGCCGGATATGGATTATTTGGGGGGTAGGTAACTGATGGCCGCTTTTGATCAGCAAGAGTTTGAAATTCTTTTGCCGATGCTTCTTCGGGGTCGGAAATCTCATCAGAAACCAAAGTGCTTATCGTTTTATTTGACCTTAGATTACCGATCAGCAAATATAAGAGTAGGTTGCTTTCACGCCATGGTATATCCAATCGCTCTTTGGCGTCAATATCATGCATTTGCGCAGCGGTGCCCTGAGGAATATCGCTTTTCTCACCGGGAGCTGGTTCGATGGGGATCATGTTGTCCGGGCTTTGTTCAGCATTATTGGCGTATACCGTTCCAGACTCCAGGCTTACTGCGACCAATACCGCCGATTCATCAAACGGACTGTTCGCGATATTCTCAAAGGTTCTCCGCTCGCAAGCTATAACAGGCAGGCTTTGCTTTTCGTTGATATTTATGAATCTGGGAGACCCTATAGTAACACCTTCAAAATTCTGCACCGACAACTTCGAAACGATGTCGTCTTCCGTTTTAAACGGATTCGTAAAATATTCTTCATCGGTTAAATTTAAAATGTTCGTATTCATTATTGTTGTTCTCCATTCCCTTGTCATTGATTCAATATTCGGTTCTTCACATTGAAGAGAAAGAATGCTTAAAAGCACAAATCCTTTAAGGAGTATTCCAGCTTTATAAAGGCGTTTTTTATATTTCATGTTAACATGCCGTAAGTTTATTTCTTTCGTTTAAAGCCGTACCGAGCGAGTTCAGCACATAGACTGCTTTCGTCCTTGCCATGGGGATACAATATCCTCCAAGTTGCGAGCCTTTAAATACTTTTTGCATACACTACAATAACTTCTTCGCGTCGGCGGTTCTTTATCGCCACCTTCTCCAAACATGACGCAAGCACCGTTTTTACCTGCCAGATTCTTACTTGTACCCCTGTCTGCTATTCCTGCCGCGCAATGACCACCAACATGTGCCGGCCCTCTGACACCATTGGTTCCGTACTCATCACTGTCGGAGATTTTGTGACGATAGTAGAACCCGGCAACACCTTTGGAGTCGTTTTCATCAACATGCCTGGGCCGAATCAGACCGGGTGGAGTAGGATTTCTTCCGGGCAGGATGGTCATACCCATACTGTGACCCAACTCATGACAGATTGTAGAGGCCATTGTTTGAGGGAAGTCTTTTTTGAAAACCATAACCTGACGGTTGCCGGCCGCGGCTCCATTAATTTCGGAGCATAAAAGTAATTTCAGGTTAATTTCTACAGGACAGGTAGTTGCGGACACCGGCCCGATAAGACTTGCAGGGGAGCCGGGACCAATGGGCGGCTTGATTTGTATGAACCATTGATTGTTATTGGCTATTGCCCAGTTCGCCAGGTTCCCGGACCTGGGGGTTCCCGGTGATGAAAATCCGGGATGCACCGGATTACCTGCGGGAGGCATTGCTCGCCAGCCGCCTGAAGTTAAATCAATGCCAATTTTACCGGTAGCCAGATCTTTTGGGAGGCAATACTTATTGAATACATCAGCTACATTAAAAAAGAAATATCCCGAAGCGTCAATATGAGGAATAGTTATATTGGCATGGACATAGCTCTTTTGCCAATAAAATGATTTATCGCATACCCGCACCTGTATTGTCTGATTTTGCTTAGCTCCGAATGGCTTTGGGTGTGTTTTGGGCGCAGGAGGAAGCACATGCATGTCGCGCGAAACCTTGGCACCCAGATTAAAATAATTCGGAGAAAATAACGTTCCGGCAGGACATTGGGCTTTTGTGTACTCCAACCACTTACTCATGCGATATTCAACGAAAATAACGGCCAGGCATTTATCTATCCAATTTCTTGTTATCTGTGTGTAGTCTTTAGATGTACTACCGTCCTGCTCAACTTTTTGTAATTCTATGAACTCAGGTGCCTGAAGCTCATAATAGAGTCTGCGCCAATTAGTGACCGAAACACTATCAAGCCAGTCTCCCTCCACAACCCCTGCTTCTATGGTGAATCTATCCCCACCCGCCACACCACACACAAGAATGGCCTTCG
>CAZPHU010000001.1:7408-128407 GCA_964586285.1 uncultured Fibrobacterota bacterium
GCCTTCGTTAGATGCCTAAGGATAATCTGGCGCTCACGATCTCCCCAGACATGCTCTTCGGTAAACATTTTTACCCAGTTAGTTTTATTTCCGCTCAACAGGTATATTATCGATTCTGCGCGTTTAAGCGATAACCCCTTCTTGTCTTTAATCTTTTTGTCACCGCTGTTTGCATATCCCAAAACTATTGTCGTGGAATTTTCATGTTTATGAACATAGTCGGCGATTGCCTTGACATGTCCGCATATGGTATGAAGGGGAAATGAACTGTTGTTTTCAAAATGCGCGCCGATTAACCTTGCTCGTGCGCTGGTGAAAAGAGCTTGTTCGATAAATGCAACAGGGTTGTAATGCCAGACAATCGGAGTTGAGGGGAGTGTGATTTTCGCCTTTTTGGCTTCATCCCACCAACAATAGGGTTTTATTCTATCGGCCAGTCCCCAGGTATTCCATCTTCCCTTGAGCTTTTCAACCGCCAGATCCCAATTAACGGCATATTCTAAAATGAATTTACAGGCGTAATGACGAAGCCGCTCGCATCTTTGTGGATTCTTGAAGAATGTCTTCAGCTCTTCGGAATCGATGTTTCCGTCGGGGGCAGTTTCAATCAGCATCACCTCACCGGGTTGATCAATAAGATTTATCAAACTTTTATTGTCACAATTGAAATCATGGTCTTTATCTTCTATTTCAAACCAGTTACCCGGCAAAAGCTTCTCCGAGAAGATTTCCCAATGGATCATATCCGCCCGATATTTTTTTGACCCATAAGTACCTACCGTCCACAAAGTATCTCCAGCACAGATTCTCTTGTTCTCAATCTTACATACATCACCTGATTTTAATTTGCCTAAAAGTCCCTCATCGATATCATCAGTCTCACTCTTTTGAAGCCAGGGAATATCTCTTAAAGCCGAGTTTCCTTTTTCAAGTTTTTCCCAGTTCAAATGCAGATAAAGAGAGTAATACTTCGTTTCTTTATAAGTATGTTCACATAAGATGAAATTATTACTTCCATAATGCTTCTTAGCTTTATCCTCTTCTCCCAAACGTGCGGCGATAATATTACCACCGGCCATAGCTTTAACCAAGGAACCCTTTTTTGCGTGGAGATGAAGGCCGCCGTGCCATGTCGTGTTGATCCCGACAGGGAAATATCCGCCGGGATGCTCCTGCTCTGTATGTTTGTAGTACTTGCTAAGAGATGATTGTGACGGTTCAAAGCTTGTACCGATATCTACCGGAAGAGACAGCATACCAGCCCCTGCCGTGGGCTTGATCGCTTCCTCAACCGTTTTTACATAACAGTGGTAGTCGTAAACCGTACTGTCAAAATGAACCCATGTTGGCGATTTGCTTCACGGTTCGACACGCAAAGTATTGGCTGTTTTACTGGTGTTGAGTGTTTCCTTTACGCCAAACTTAAGCAAATCATCGTTAATTTGACTGCAATGCCCTTTGCGGTTTGCAGCATAAGATCCAAGCGTTTTTTTCGTATAGGATCGAAGTGCTCCCTCATTCGGCAACTCAATATGGAAATCCACGGCGTTTCCGACATGATTGCCCATGGAAGCTCCGTATTTTGCGTTGGCACATATACGAAAGTAATCGAGATTACACCTATAACCGTTGTGAACATCGATCGTAGGTAGAAGTTTTTTTCCGTCTTTTTCAGTTTCATATATCTTGTGAAGACCTAAAATTGCCCAAAACAATATAAGATCCATACCGGCATTCTCGGTCACACTCTTAGAAGCTCTATAAGTCCATGATTGTTTTTTGGTCAGTGCCACTTGGTGTAATTCATTTCCGAACCCATTACAAGTCGGCGCCCCCGCTTTGCTGCCGCTAACCAGGGAAAGCTTGTTTCTAACACTACCATCCCAAACTTCGATCATTCTTTTATATGTATTCGGATCAGATTTCTTTTTACCACTGCACTTGCACTTGAATGCACTAAGGATCGTTTCCATGCGCGGTTTCATCTCGTCAGCCCACTCATCAATGGTAGTGAACAACTTCCCATCGGCCAAATCCGATTCCGGTAAACCAAAATACTTGCGAAATCTTTCAACCGCTGATTTTGTGTTTGAATCAAATACTCCATCACACGGCACCGGTTTTCCTTCGCTCCCGAATATTACAATCTTTATCTGAAGAGATCGTACATCTTCCCCGACGTCTCCAGGTTTCAGAACTCTTGTTCCATAATATTGTGACATGTTTAATCTCCACCTGAGAGCGCGTCTCTAAAAACTGTTATCTTTAAACCCAATTTACGCGTCTTTTCCTTAATATGCTTAAGCTCCTGATCATTGATTGCCTTGCCTAAAATTATCCAAATATCTCCGGCGAATATTTCAACTGAACCATCGAATTGCGATTCGGCGATCTCTTTTTTCCTGAGAACAGCCTCACGATGGGCAAATGGCATATCCCAACCTACATAATGACATTGGCTTAATTCATCAAAGCCCTGATACCGGGCACTTAGCTCATTGGCAATTCTGACAGCGTCATCTTTTTTGTTCAAACAAAGCGTAAGATCTACATATTGAAATGATGAAGTATCTTCAGGCGAATACTCGAATTGTGCCTCCAGAATAGAATTAAATTCGTTTGCATGCAAAACGTCAAATCCGTAAGGGCAGAAGCTGTCGTTAAGAGAGATACCTTTCTCTTTTTGGAAAATCCGTACAAAATCCTCAGCGGTTTTGACACGCGGGAAAGCCTTGGATAATCTGACAAAAACGGTATCTATCTCCGTGATATGTCTTTTTTCTCTTTGGGAGCATTGCGGAAGTTTCCATGTTTCCTGCGCATTTACAACAGCCGTTAGAAAAGGAAGTAGAAGACCTGATGATAAAAATAATGAGGCGAAAAATAGTTTTCTTATCAGCCTGCAATAACCATGGATTGCTGCGAAACGTTTCATAGTGAAACCTCGAATTTCCGGCCTGGCCGTGGGGAAGAAACAGTTGTTTTTTAAAACTAATTCTCGCCTGACCGTTCCGCTTGTGATCACGATCACTTTTTGCATTTTTTTATGATCAGAACAACGCTGCTGCAGCCGATGTAGTTGAAGCAGTCCCTCTATAAGATTGAAGTAGTTCACCTAAAAATTTGCGGTATCCGCCTTGTTTCGGTGGGGTCAAATCAACTTCTATCCCATATAGAAAATCACAATCGCGGCGGTCATCAGCACGGCGGCCCATATTCTTCTTATGAATATCGCCTTGTCGGTTTTGCGCTCCACCGAGACATGGCCCATATGTGCTGCGGCCGCGCCTATGACGATAGAGAGGATTCCCCGTGTGGATTGAACGATATTTCCGTAGACTACTCCGATTGTGGCGAAGCAGGAAAACAGGAAAAACATGCCGGTAAACCAGCTGATCGCATAAGGGGCAGCGCCTTTCCAGTGCATTTTGCGGTGATTGCGGCCGAAAATCACAAATGGTAAAGCAACTATGCCGCAAAACAGGTACAGGGCTGCCACGGAAAAGGAGGATGCGTGTGCAACGGAGAGATTCGACAGGCTGTCGATCAGCTGCTTTATGATGATATCGGAGAGCGAATAGCAGATAACCGATACCGCAACCCCCGCAATTGTCCTAACGGGAAGCTTGCCCCCGATTCTGTTTAGAAGCGCGGCGGCAACAGCGCTGAGAATAACCGCGCTCCACTGCGGCAGTGACAACTGTTTGCCAAGAAGCGGAATGCTTAGAGCGGCCAGAAAAAAGACTTTCATGCCCAGAAGCGGCGCGATTCGGGAGGCCTCAACAGTACTAAGGGTCAGAAAAAGTGAGGTTTGAGCAACGAGGTAAAAAACGGCGGCTGCGACAACCCGGATGAATACGGTTGTTGAGTTTTCTATTGCCTCAGGCCACAAAAACACCAGGGCGGCCGCGGAGAGAACCCCCATGATTATGTGAGCCAACACCATCAGATGATAGCTCCCACCTTTATGCCTGGTTACAAAAGCACGGGAGAACAGGTATGATACCGATTGGCCCAGTGCCGCCCCCAATCCAAGTAAGATTCCACCGATCATTCTTTTGCCTCAATCAAAGTTTTTACTTTTGAAATCATTTCATTTTACCCCTGCTAAGCGGACCGAAACCGGAGAAAAAAACATATCCGCACACAGCTTACGATCGGATATATTCGATGCAAGAATCCTACAAATGTTTAAACGCCCGCCATTTTATCTATAATGTGGGTGAATGCGTTTTCTTCTTTGTCCGATTCGAGTGTGTGAAAATACCATATGGGAGGCCCGGGTTTTGCATAACCTGTTTTGCACATGAGTCGAAATGATCGAAGAAAAATTGTAAAATCGATTCCCCCAATCTGTGTTCGCGAGTTATTTTTTCCCTTGTAAGGCGTGTGAAGCGATAACCCCCAATACCGGAGGATGCATGAAAAGAGCTACTATGATTTTGATGATTCTGTCCTTTGCAATTATTACCCATGCACAGACCGCGTATGTATTCGGTTCTCTGGGCTACGGATTTGGTTACGGCGGGTATACCAATGAGACACTGTTCAGATCGTTTACTCAAACAGATGAAGGTGTCAGGAATGTAGAGGATCATTATTTCAATTACGGAAGGGGAATAAAATTCGATGTTGGTGGGTGGTACGCTCTTATGGAAGATATCGGCGTTCAGGGAGCGATAGGTCTTTCATTCGGAGTCCCGGATTACAATATCGAACAGGAGATAAATGACATAAACTATGAGTTGGAGTATAACTTCTTTGTTTTTTCAATTAAGGCCCAGATAGTCCCCCGCTTCACCGTTATTCAGCTTCTGGACATGTACATAGGAGTTGGAACCGGGCTTTACTTCGCAGGCCTCTCATATGAGGGAGATGAGGAAGGGAGTTTCGATTCGAGAGCAGCTCTGGGTTTCAACGGAATGGTAGGTGCAGACCTTCCGATCATGGATGATCTGTCCGTTTTTGGTGAGATTGGTTTCGAGCAGGTTTCTTTCACTCTGGAACAACAGGAAATTACCCGAACCAATTTCCCGGACAGGGAGGAAGGTACGTTCCCCTTTGAAAGAGACAGTCAGAACCTTTCGGCTCCTCCCAAGATTCCCGGCTCAAACTGGGGTATTCGGATTGGGATCAGATACTGGCTTTTCTAAACAGACCATTTTGTTTCAGAATTTTAGTAACAAAGGACCAGGTCCGGCAAAGCGGTAGAATCAGTACAGGAGAGGCGGATTAATGAAGTCCGCCTTGTTTGTTATGCTTTTACTTCCCTCTTTCCCAACTCCCCCGCACTCCCTTTGTGCTGATTTGCTTTCCATCCTCTAATCGCCTCCACGATCCCCCCCAATCCAAAGATAGTAACTACAACCTTCAGCACTCCTCCGGCGATTGGAATCAGCCCGGCAAGCCACAGTATCACCAGCCCGATAAGCACCTCCCAGATCATTGGTGTTTCCGGCCTCTTGAGAGCGAGAATGAAACGATGCCCAACGATTCGGGCTACCGCTATATATCCAAACACGCAAGCCAGAATCACGGCGGCTATCTCCACCGGTACCAACACGATTCCGATAATCGAAACCACCAGAACTATCGCCACCGGCACGATCAACACCACTACCAGCAGTCCCCACAGAAAGGTTTTGAGGGGCTGGTCGCCTATCGCAGCCGACACTCGCTCCAACTGCCTGGGAAGAATAGCCGCCAGAAGCAGGGCCAGGGCCGTAAAGCCGACAAACATGAGGATGCTGAATCCCAGGGCTACCCCCCACCAAACCTTCTCAAAGCCCGGGCCGAACATATCGGCAAAGCCCCCCGCAATCTCCACAATATCCCCCCTGACAACCGCTCCCGGAAATTCATTCACGGTTCCACCAACCGATACGGCGCTCCCCCCGACCACTGCCCCGGGGTTTATGGTAACCGATCCGCCGACAGCCACCGCATCCTGTGTCACCCTGCCGTCCACTATCACCGAGTTTCCGATCGATACCGCGCTCTCCACCATCATGGTTTTGGTGATATGCACCGGACGGCCGGCCCGTACCACGCTTTTTTGTCCACCACGATATTGAGCCGATACACTGAAAAAACAACCGACCGCGATCATGCTTGTAAAGATAAAACGAGTCAGCAACTTTGAATACATGCTACACCTCTCCCGGGTTGGGTATACAAAGGCGTAAACTTCCCGGGTATCGTTATTTGGTTCTCCGGCTATACCGGCTTGGTACACACAGCAGAAAAATAAGATAAAGGATCGAAAACATGTTCTAATAACAGTTTCCGATCCTGAAAGGTATGTTCTATTTCCCGCGCCATTAAGATGAGAGTTTGACCGCGATTTGGGCTACGTGCCTGCCTTGAAACTCAGCCCCCGCGAGTTCATTTTCGCTGGGCATACGTTCTCCCTGGGTGCCTGCGATGGTTGATGCTCCATAAGGTGAGCATCCTGATATCTCATCGAGCGTATTCTGACCGCCAAACGTATAGGGCAATCCGACATACACATACCCAAGATGCAGCAGCGTAGGGATAAAACTTATGATCGTTGATTCCTGACCGCCGTGCTGGGTAGCCGAGCTTGTAAAGATGCTGCCCACCTTGCCGACCAGCGAGCCGTTTGCCCATAAGGGACCTGCACCATCCATGAAAGTACGTATCTGTCCCGGTACGTTGCCGAAACGGGTGGGAGCGCCAAATACGGCGGCATCATAGTCGGCAAGTTGTTCGACCTTTGCCGTGGGTATGTGGGAAAATGCTTTCTGAGCCTCAGTGATCCCAAGTTTTGCGGCAAGCTCCTCGGGAAGAGTTTCGGGCACACGCATAATATCAACCTCAACCCCATCCACACCACGCGCCCCCTTCGCCACGCTTTCAGCCATTCGGTAGAGATGGCCATAGGCCGAGTAGAATAACACCAGCATTTTCATATAAACTCCTTTATTTTGAAGTGTGACCGGAAGAGAAAGCAATTTACATGCCCAGACCATATGCCACTCATTTAGCCCCGTCGGGTACAACTTGCCTGTTTCATCGGTTGTCTAACAATACATTCTTCGTAATAATCGATGCTCATCGAAGGTAAAAAATCCACACCACAGGATAAAGTCCGGCAAAGCCTGAGAATCAAGGAAATAGGAAAAAATCAGACTATATACGACAAAAATAACATGCTTCTATCATGCAAAGAAACTATCAGTCGCACTTCTAATTCCCGGGATTGCGCGCCTTCTTATTGCATTTTGAGCTTAATGACCGCCGTGGTACGCTTATTGCGCTTCAATGAATAGTTTGTCATGCGAATATTTGCTTTTTGTTATTTGAGAATAAATCATTGAGCAAGTTAAGTACTCATAGATTGCATGTTACCAACAAAGAGGTTTACCGATGCATTCACTAGTTGTCCTGACCGGGCCCTCATGCGCAGGAAAGAGTCCGCTTGTTAAAGCCGTGCAAAACATGTATCCGCAGGTTATAAGGCCTTTTCACTCTGTTGTCTTATACAACAGCAGGCAGCCAAGACCCGGAGAGAAGGACGGAAAAGATTATCACTTCCGGTCTCGCGATAAGATTGCGGATCTTGGTCAAGATGAGAGATTCAGGGTTATGGAGGTGCGGGGTGACCTTCAGGCGGTCGACATCGAGGAGATGAAGCAACAGTCTCGCCGCACAGATCTTCTTTACGAGGGCAACCCCCACGTCGCGAAGCTGATCGTGGAGGCGGCCAGAGATCTGGACCTCTGCGTTCGTTCGGTGTTTCTCTCCCCCGTAACAACAGAGGAGCTGAATGAGTTAAACGCCTCCCGGCACTTGTCGGCCCCCGAGGTTATTACGGAGATGATGCGCCGAAAGCTGCTTCGCCGGACCAGAGCACAAAAGGCAGATCTTTCGCTTGCGGATCTGAACACGGTTGAACGGCGGGCACGGGCGGCGTATGAAGAAATGAGAATGGCGGAGTTTTTCGATACGTTGCTTCCAAACCATGACGGTGAAGATAGTGAAAACTGGGACGCGTTTGGCATTCCCCTTGGTGATGCCCGAAAAGCGCTCGGGGTATTTGTCCGGATTCTCAAAGGCAACCAACCGCAAGAGCCGGGGAGTCGTGAATAGCCCAACAGCCCGCAAGTATTTGCATGTGTAAATAACTGTGACTGCTTCCTCCCAGCCCTTCTATGGTCAATCGAATCAAACCGAAATTCAAGGACTGTTGCATGAGTTATCGTTTACATAAAGAGCACAAACTGAGCAAATCCGTTCGAAGTATCATTTGCAGGCAGATAGACAAGGCCGCGGAAAGCCTGGAGACGGTAAGAGAACCATCGTCGGAAGGAATTCACGACGCCAGAAAGAGCTTTAAAAAGATACGGGCGGTTCTGCGCCTCATAAGGCCTTCCATCGAGCAGCGGTACAAGGATGAAAATGTCGCGTTTCGCGATTACGGTCGATCACTGGCCGACTGGCGCGATGCCAAGGTGCTGCCGGTTACTCTCGATCAGCTCAAAGACCATTTCGGGGAGAAGATGAAGGTGCATTTTTTTTATTCCGCACGCAAAAAACTGGAGGAATCATTTTCGACGGTTATGTTCGACAGCACCAGGCTTCATTCCACTATAGAGGAGATTAGAAACCGGCTTTCAAAACAGAAGAAGCAATGGAAAACCCTCCCGCTGAAAGTTAGCCCCGAGGATATAGTCGGCGGCGCCCAAAAGATCTATCACAAGGGTCAAAAGGCTTATGAGACAGCATACGCAAACCCCACGGGAGCCAATTTTCATCAGTGGCGAAAGCAGGTTAAATACCATTGGTACCACCTTCGCCTGCTTCACGATATCTGGCCCTCTTATATGGGAGAGCTTGAAAACCTTGCTCACGAGCTGGCCTCACTACTTGGCTCAGAGCACGATCTTACCATTTTGCGGGAGAAGCTTATCAGTCTGGCCCCTGATAAGCTCCCCGACGAAGACATGGCCCTTTTACTCGATCTTATCGATATACAACAGAAGCAGCTTCGAGACCGGGCCAGGGGGGATGGCATGCGTCTATTTGCCGGAGAGCCGGCCGATTTCGCAAAGCGCTTGACAGCCTACATCGATGCCTTTAAGTCGGAAGAAGAATCGGGATGGTAGCGGCACCGGGCATGGTCTTCGCTAGAATAAAACACTGGGAGTTAGCTAATGAGAAGGCTCTTGGCATAAGGAAAGCTTATCTGGAGAGCGGTTTTGAAAGGACATTTATTAAAGATGACTACCCATGCACTTACAGTTGGTGTGATTCGCTTTTTTGTATTGTCACTGCTGGGTTTGTTTGCTCTCTGTACGACTCAAAAGCAATCACAGGATAAAGAGGAACTTGCAATGAAATCAGCCGGAAAAAACAGGTTGGGAAATCAAAGCAGCCCCTATCTTCTTCAGCACGCCGACAACCCTGTAGACTGGTATCCCTGGGGAGATGAAGCATTTGAGCGGGCGCGTGCGCTTGACAAACCAATTTTTTTGTCAATAGGATACTCGGCCTGTCACTGGTGTCATGTAATGGAGCGAGAGTCGTTTGAGAATTCCGAAATAGCGGATTTTCTAAATACCCATTTCGTCGCCGTAAAGGTTGACAGAGAAGAACGCCCGGACATAGATGAAATATACATGAACGCTGTACAACTTATGACCGGCTCGGGAGGGTGGCCTTTGTCGGTGTTTTTGACTCCGGAGGGTAAGCCTTTTTATGGTGGTACATATTTTCCCCCCAGAGACGGGAATAACCGCATGGGGTTCATTTCGCTTCTCAGCGCGGTGTCATCCGCCTGGGAATCGGAGAAAAGCAAGATATTGGCAAATGCATCCGATGTAACAAGGGCGCTCACGCAGCACGCGCTTACTTTACAGGGGGACGGCAAAGACAAAAAGCAATTAGGTTCAGAGATTCTGGATAAGGCTACTCGTAAACTGTCCACCATTTTTGATCCCGACGAGGGGGGCTTTGGAGAGGAACCCAAGTTTCCTCAGCCCATGGCTTTGGAAGTACTTTTGCGACAATCTTCTCAACGCGATTACACCCAGCCGATTGCAATGACGGTGCTTACTCTTCGCAAAATGGCCCGGGGAGGAATTTTTGATCATATCGGCGGGGGATTTCACCGATATACCACCGATCGCAGATGGCGTGTTCCCCACTTTGAGAAAATGCTTTACGATAACGCACTTCTGTGCGACAGTTACCTTCAAGCATATCAGGCTACGGGCGAAAGGCTGTTCAGCAATACTGCGAAGCGGATACTGGACTATGTGATGCGGGAGATGCAGCATAAAAACGGAGGATTCTACTCGACCCAGGATGCCGACAGCGAAGGCAAGGAAGGGATATATTACCTCTGGGATTATGATGAGGTCGTGCAAACGCTTGGTGAAGCCGAGGGGAGAGTTTTCTCCGATTACTTCAATATCCTGCCGGAGGGTAATTTTTCCTCGCATGAGCATTATCACAGGGGTAAAAACATTCTTTACCGTCAGGAATCCGATGAGCACGTAGCCCAAAAACACGGCCTTTCTCAAAGTCAATTAAGCAGGCTTGTGTATGAAGGCGCCAACAAGCTTCTTGCCATAAGAGCAAATCGTGCAAACCCGGCCGTCGACGACAAGATTATCACCGCCTGGAATGGCTTTATGATCTCCTCGCTTGCGCACGGTTACCAGATTCTAAATAAGCAGCGTTTCAAAGTGGCGGCGGAAAGTGCGGCGTCGTTTATAATCGATTCGATGTATGACGGTGAAGACTTGATGCACATGTATAGAGCAGGCAGAGGCACCGGAACGGGATTTTTGGAGGATTACGCATCCGTGATTATCGCGTTTGTGGATCTTTACGAAGCGACTTTCGATTTGAAGTGGCTGGTACGGGCAGAGGTATTGACAGAAAGGATGGTAGAGCTTTTCTGGGATGAAAAAGAGGGCGGTTTCTTTTTTCGCCCGCTCACCAAGCCGGCTATAATAACGCGCATAAAGCCTGCCAACGACGGCTCCACGCCGTCGGGAAACGCCCTGGCGGCGTCGGCACTGTTACGCCTTTCGGTACTTCTGGATAAAGCAGAATATCAGACTAAAGCCGAACAAATCCTTCGTATGCATAAACAAAACATGGTTAAAAATCCTCTGGCTTATGCCTCCATGATATGTGCGCTTGACTTTTACATTCAAACTCCGCAACAGATTGCCATCGCCGGTGAATTGGATGCCGCCGACACACGAGATCTTCTGTCAATTCTCCATAAACAATATTTACCTAATAAGGTGGTTGCGATCGTAACGCCCGCCCAACTTCTAAACAATGATGTCCAAAACTATATACCCCTGCTTTCGGGCAAAGACATGCTGAATCAACGGGCTACCGCATATGTATGCCGCAATTATTCGTGCCGTGTGCCTGTTAACGATCCCAATGCATTCAGGGATATGCTGATCGGAAAAACAACGGCCCTGAGATAAGCCCCAAAACCCGCAGCGTCGCCCATGGACACGATTTTAACTAACGAAGCGGAACGGGAATTGCTATATTTAGGTCTCTTTTGGTTTAACAGAACAAGTGGGCATCAGGAAAAAACCGGCAAAGCAGGAAAACCGGCTCTCCGCTCACTCAGCAGTTTTGAACGGTACCGATCTTTTTTCAGATGGAAGGGATCTATATGAACAAGAATCCGAAAGTAGCTTTTTTTGACACCAAACCGTACGATCACAAATCGTTTGAGAGGTTTATAAGTGACTACCCTCTTGATGTGCATTTCTATCAGCCGCGTCTCTCGGAGGAGACAGTTGCCCTGACCCAGGGCTATGATGCCGTCTGCGTGTTTGTGAATGACTCGGTATCCAGGCAGGTAACCGAACAGCTTTACCAAAATGGTGTTAGGCTTATAGCACTGAGGTGCGCAGGCTATAACAATGTCGATTTGGAATCGGTTTACGGCAAGATACACGTGGTGCGTGTTCCGGAATACTCCCCATATGCTGTAGCCGAACACACGGTGGCTCTTCTTTTGTCTCTGAACCGAAAAACGCATAAAGCCTACTCGCGTACTCGAGACAGCAATTTCAGCATAAACGGACTTCTTGGGTTCGATCTTAACGGTAAAACCGTTGGTATAATCGGCACGGGAAAAATCGGCAGGGTAACCATTGGTATATTTCGCGGCTTTGGAATGAAGGTGCTGGCCTTTGACCCCTTTCCTAATAAAGAGGCTGCACTGGAGCTTGGCTATGAGTATGTGGGTTTAGAGGAATTGTATGCTAACTCGGATGTCATCTCACTTCACTGCCCCCTGACACCGGAAAACATGTATATGATAAATAACAAATCCATCTCCCGGATGAAGGATGGTGTTTTTATCCTCAATACCGGCCGCGGCAAACTGATAAACACATCCGACCTTATTGAGGGCCTGAAAACCGAGAAGATCGGCGCGGCGGGGCTGGATGTTTACGAAGAAGAGACGGATTACTTTTTCGAAGATTTTTCGGGGTCTGTTCTAACCGATGATGTGCTGGCGCGATTGTTGACGTTTCCTAACGTATTGGTTACCTCACACCAGGCGTTTTTTACCAGGGAAGCGCTCAGTAATATCGCCAATACTACATTGACAAACATTACCTCCTATTTCTCCAACGGAAAACTTCCACATGAAGTATGCTATCACTGTCGCGAGGGAGAATGTGTTCGGGAGAAGACAGGACGGTGTTTCTAATAATTGATGCTCCATTCACGGGATGTGAATGTTTGGAGATACCAATAGTGGAGACGCGCAGTCGCGCGTCACTGTGCTTGGCTAAAATTAATAAATTTTAAGTTTTTGGTTTCCTGCGACAAGCGCTCAATTTCTTTTCCTGATACCGATAACGTTAGGCAACGGATAAGATAGGCTGAAAGTGGTCCCGCCCTCTGTACCCGGCTCGTAAACACCGTTAAGCTCGATTCGGGTGTTACCGTCGGCAAAATACATCGCCGCCGGCGGACCTCCCTCCAAATACATCATCCTGTCTATATCCAACGGCAGGCGCCTGCAGATTTCAATAAAATCATGGGTGCTTAGAGGGTGCTCGGAAAAAACCATCATAAGGTCACCCGATTTATTCATTCCAAAAGAGCATATGCTGGATCTTTTCTTTTGTTGCTGCCATACATTTTTGCCATTACAGCTGATCATACGTATGTTCTGGATGACACTATGGTAGCGGTTTCTAATGGAATCAACATCATCACATTCCATATCCAGCATACGAAATCTGGGGTCGGATGAATCTTTGGGATTAAATACCAGTAAGCTCTTGTA
This sequence comes from uncultured Fibrobacterota bacterium, assembly GCA_964586285.1. Classification (GTDB taxonomy): domain Bacteria; phylum Fibrobacterota; class Chitinivibrionia; order Chitinivibrionales; family CAYFVL01; genus CAZPHU01. The sequence goes on from CAZPHU010000001.1 coordinate 20,721, forward strand.
ATCGCGGCGAATGCGCCCGTTATTCACATAGTCGAACTGTTTCATGTACCCTACATGTGTGCTGTAATCCTTGGCGTACATTCCCGCGTTGACTGCGGCCACAAGATTATGTCTTCTAGACCACTCTCTAACGGTCAAATTGTTACTGTCCAACCTTGCGGCACTTAAAAGATCCAGGTCAAAGAGAGTGGTATCGAATCGAAAAGCCGTGATCCTATATGCATCAGGGCTTCTTCTTTCGAACCGATGCATTAAAACTCCCCCGGCCACCTCCTGCCATCCCCCCTCTGAAGGGAAAACGGTTTCGCTGGGAGAGATGAAGGCGAGAATAAGCACCACCGGAGCGATGGTTTTCAGAACCTGTGATACAAAACTTTTCATGGAATTACACGATGTTATAGAGGCAGAATCAGACTGACAAGAGTTCAGAACGGGTGATTTGAAACTGCCGGTTTATTTTTAAACTAGCCATGTATGATTAATCCTCTGTTGTTTAAGTTGATAAAGGTTCCTTCAACTTCGGGCGGTAAGAGACAGGAATGATTTTACCATAATTGAAGTTTCTTTTCCATCTAAAATATAAATGGGCAGCGCGCGTAAATAGGCAGATTACTAAAAATGCGACGAAATGCGCTTAATCATCCCTGTTCAAACAGGCGTTCATGGAGCCGGAAAAATAACCACTCATATCCAGAGCCACATGGCAGAATCCCGCCTGCTTGCACACGGCGGTAAGTTTCTTGCGCATTTTCCACGCAAAGTCCATCCTATCTACCGAAACCTCCAACCGGGCACAGTCACCGTGCACCCGCACCCGCAGCTCTTCAAACCCCAATTGGTGTATCCCCTCTTCCGCTCTTTCGATTTTTCTCAAAAGCCTGTCTGTAATCATTTGCCCGTAAGGAATTCGTGAACCCAGACAGGCACCGGAGGGTTTTTGGGCGAATGGAAGGTTGCTGCGTTTGGATAACCCGCGTATCTCATTCTTATTCAATCCGGCCAGAGCCAGAGGAGAAATTATCCCCAGCTCCCGCGCGGCTTTCATTCCGGGCCGATAATCCTCGTTGTCGTCAATATTACTTCCGTCAAAAATAACATCGCACGAAAGCTTTTTGGCTTCATCGGCAATACGATTGAAAATAAATTTTTTACAGTAGTAACAGCGATCGGTTGGATTTTGGGCCACCTTCTGCTCCGACAGCTCATTCATTTCGATTACGTGGTGAGAAAGACCCAGAAAAGAGGCCGTCGAAACTGCGTCTCGAAGCTCCCAGGAGGGGCTCATGTGCAGTGATGCCGTAAACAGCTCGACCCGGGAGGCTCCGAGGGTGTTTTTTGCGACGGCGGCAAGAAATGAGCTGTCCACTCCACCGGAGAAAGCTATTGCGGCCCTGGTGCAGGACTTTAGAATCGCTCGAAGTTTTTCTTCTTTTTCGGTAATCAAACTACCCCCCCCCGCAGGCCGCGCAATTTTTCCTTCTTTTTACAGGAACACTACGAAAATTCATGGACAGGCCGTCGTAGGTCAGGAATGTGTCCGTAAGCAATGTGCCGAATCCGGCTATATATTTGATACACTCCGTTGCCTGAATAGTGCCGATTGTTCCGGCGACGGCTCCCAGAATACCCACCTCAAAGCTCTGCTTCACTGTATCGGGGGGCGGTGGTGATGAAAACACACATCGATAACAGGCGCTCGAATTCGGAAGCACGGTCATTGTCTGACCGCCGAGACGTACCACTCCGGCATGGCTGTAAGGTTTTCCCAGAGAAACACATATATCATTAATCAGGAATTTGCTGTCAAAATTATCGGTTGCATCGATAACAAAATCATACTCTTTTATTATCTCCGGGGCGCTGTCACGGTCAAAAAGCATATTATGCCGCCTTACACGGACATCCGGATTTAACATCGACACCTTCTCGGAGGCGGAGCGGCTTTTAGGTATATCTATATCGCCTGTGGTGTGTATTATCTGACGCTGCAGGTTACTTATATCCACGGTATCGTAATCCACGATGCCTATGGTGCCCACCCCCGCCGCCGCCAGGTACAGGATCGCCGGTGAGCCCAGACCGCCTGCGCCGATCACCACTACCCTGCCCTCGACAAGCCTATTCTGACCCTTAAGACCAATTTCGGGTACCCTGATTGTACGGTCATATCTTGCCTTTTGCGAATCGGTAAGCTCCATCAACGGCTTTCCCTGGATTTACGCCCGATTACCGCACCCGGCTCGACGGAGCTTGTGATCCAGGTATTGGCACCGATAATCGCTCCCCTGCCGATGACAGTCTTCCCGCCAAGAATAGTTGCATTGGCATAAATTATCACATCATCCTGAATATCCGGATGCCTCTTGACTCCGCGTGCAGGACTTCCCTCTTTGTCAAAAGGAGAGGTCGCCCCAAGAGTTACTCCCTGGTAAATTTTAACATTACGCCCAATCTCGCAAGTTTCTCCTATAACCACACCCGTCCCGTGATCGATAAAAAAACGAGATCCTATTTTGGCTCCGGGATGAATATCTATTCCGGTTCGGGAATGGGCGCGCTCAGACATGATTCGGGGTATGATAGGCACACTCAGCAAATAGAGCTTATGGGCTATTCGATGAGTCGCAACAGCCTCCACACACGGATAGCTTAGTACAATTTCGTCAAGCGACGTCGCAGCCGGATCGCCGTCATAGGCGGCCTTTATGTCCTCAAGCAAGACTGCTCTGATATGAGGCAGCGATTCGATAAATTCCATGAGCGATTCCTCGGCTCTTCTCTGACAGTCACAGTTGTCGCAGTTTTTCTTCAGACACCTGTATTTGAAAGATTCCCGTATATGCTTTCCCAGTTTGAAACTTATGTGACGCAGGATGTCGCCCAGATAAAAATTCATTTCGTTCAGCTGCACATTTTCGCGGCTGTAGCAGCCGGGGAAAAGCGCTGCCAGAATATCATCAAGCACCTCGTATATTTCGTTACGTCCGGCCAGATCCAGTCCCTCATGTGAAGCGATACTGAAATCTTCAAGGATACTTTTCTCAAGATCCGACACGACATTGGGCAACACGCTGTTAAACCATTTGTCAATAGCAGGTTTTTTACTCTTTTCACTCATACACAACTGATTCCTTAATACCGTTTCAATCTCTAATAAGATGTCGATTCGTGTATCTGTCGAATCCATTCCTGAAAGAGCGCGGTTCTATGCCCGCGCCAGCGGTTAATAGGGTCCGCGAGGTCGAAGTTTGCAGGCTTAACAGCTTTTTCACCAAGCCTCTGATGCTCCTGACGATACTGCTCGACAATTGTTGATGCTTTATATTCAGGGTTGCCGAAATGCATCAGAAAACGCTGATCGGCGGTTTCCGCAATCACATAACCTACCCCCGAGGCATAGGCAAGCAGGTTAAGTGTGCCTTTTTCACGTTCCAGCTCCAAAACCTCATCGGCCACTCCCGAATGCCTTGATTGAGGACACCAGAAGGTATCATCCATAGCTCCCATAATATGATGATCCTCGATCAGGTTTTCCGTCTCATACACACCAAACAGTTTGCGCTTGTAATCTTCCCGGGGGATTTCAAGAAAAGCCGCCATGGCTAAGGCTCCCCAGCATATCCCCATTGTAGCCGGTATGTACTTTCGGGCATACCCCAGTATCCGGCTTATCTCCTGCCAGTAGTCCAGTTTCTCAAAGGGCACACCCACAACCGGTGAACCGGTAAGAAGTAACCCGTCCAGACTCGCCGCCCCAACAGCATCATCAAAAGTAAAGTATTCACTTTCCAGATGCTCAAGATCCTTCTTACCGTATTGCCGATTTTTCAGTTTTATCCAAACCGGCTCGATCTGCATAACCGAATGACCCATCGGATGAAGAATGGCACTTTCGTACTCTTCACCCTGGGAAAAAATATTGAGTATTCCTATTCGCAGCGCACGAATATCGGCATGCTGAGCCTCTTCCTGGGTCAGATAGGGTATGCGGCGTTGACGAAAAGCGTGTTCGGCCTGATACTGATTGGGCAAAACGATTGTCATGTTTTCATTCCTGTATCAAAACTATTGTACTGGTTAATTTCTTTTCTCGACATCTCTCATCGACTCCGGCAAGCCGGAGAGCACAAGCAATAAATTAAGAGTCAAGAAATCAGGAAACAAAGATCACTTGGAAAACTATCCGAATGAAATAACGTGCTTTATAAGATGGAATATCCAAACTGGTAACGGTGTTTTAGTAGAGAAGCACGGTTGCGTCACCGCGACCGCGCGTCCAAACGACCGAAGAACGAACAACCGTGTCCCTACAAAAACATACAATACAATTTACATTCTTACGAGGCCGGATTGAAAATACAATTTGTCCGCGGGTTGCACATGTATACAATCCACCCCATGTTACGCGTCTCTGAGCGCCTGTTCCAAATCCTCCAGCAGATCTTGCGGATGCTCGATTCCCACCGACAGACGCACCAGATCGGGCGTAAGTCCCGCCTGCAGCGCCTGCTTTTCGGTAAGCTGGGAATGAGTAGTGCTCTGCGGATGAATTGCCAGGCTCTTGGCGTCCCCGACATTGGCCAGATGTGAAAACAGCCTCAACGAATCGATAAATTTCACCCCCGCATCGTGTCCGCCTTTGAGGCCGAAAACAACCATGCCTCCGAATCCGTTTTCAAACTGTTTGGATGCAACCGGATAAGACGGGTCGCTTTCGAGCCCGGGATAGCGCACCCAGGCGACTTTCTGATGGTTACTCAGGTAATGGGCGATTGTCGCCGCGTTGTCGCAATGTTTTTGCATACGAAGCGGCAACGTCTCTATTCCCTGCAGAAACATCCATGCATTGTCGGGACTTATGCAGGCGCCCAAATTCCTGAGCGGAACAAGTCTCATGCGCAAGATGTAGGCAAGCGGCCCAAGTTCGCCCAGATCATGCCCGAATCGAAGATCATGATATGAAGGTTCGGGATCGTTATACAAACTGAATCTCTTGTCCGCCCAATCAAATTTTCCACTGTCGATCACAATACCGCCGATTCCGGTACCGTGCCCGCCAAGCCACTTGGTCAGCGAATGCACAACAATATCCGCTCCATGTTCGATAGGACGAAACAGGTAGGGAGTGGTGAAAGTAGAATCTACTATCAGCGGCAAATGATGCTTTTTTGCTGTCGCCGAGACGGCCTCTATATTGGCGACGTCCAGAACAGGATTTCCAATCACCTCGGTGTATAGTGCCCTGGTTCTATCCGTAATCGCCTTCTCAAAATTCTCCGGCTCATTAGGGTCTATAAAATTGGTTTTAATGCCAAAACCCGGTAAAATGTCGTTTAGCATGGTAAAGGAGCCGCCATAGAGATTTCGAGCGGCAACGACTTCGTCCCCCTGTTTGCAAACATTTACAATGCTGTAGAACACGCCCGATGTTCCTGATGCGACCGCTAAAGCAGCGGCCCCCTTCTCAAGCGAGGCCATGCGTTGTTCCAGAACATCCTGGGTGGGGTTTTGAAGACGTGTATAAATGTTTCCAAGCTCCTTGAGGCCAAACAGGTTGGCCGCATGCTGCGTATTCTTAAACACGAAGGAGCTGGTCCTGTGAATCGGCACAGCGCGCGACCCGGTTTCATCTATACCGGCTCCCGCGTGAAGCACCTGTGTTTCCAGCCTATGTTGCTTACTCATACTTAGCCCCTTTACGGAGAAAATGATGCTATTTACTCGACATTACCTTTTGTAGTTTTCATCACTGCTGATCCTCAAAAACCCATGTTGACAGATAACGCTCACCCGTATCGCAAAGAATGGTCACGATAATCTTACCCTTGTTTTCAGGCCTTTTTGCCAGCATGTAGGAGGCATGAACATTTGCGCCCGCAGATATCCCCACGAATATTCCCTCCGAGCGAGCAAGCTTGCGTGTCATCTTTCCCGCATCCTCGGAGGAGACTTTCAGCACCTCATCGAAAACTTTAGTATTTACGACATCGGGAATAAAACCGGCACCAATACCTTGTATCTTATGTGGTCCGGGACCGCCTCCGGAAAGAACCGGTGATGTATCCGGCTCCACGGCAACAATTTTTATATCCGGGTTGCGCTCCTTGAAAACCTCGCCGCAGCCGGTTATGGTACCACCGGTCCCCACTCCGGCCACAAATATATCCACCTTCCCGTCGGTATCCTTCCATATCTCCTCGGCAGTTGTGTGACGGTGAACGGAAGGGTTTGCCGGGTTTTTAAACTGTTGAGGCATGAAACTTCCGGGATTTTTTGCCTGGATCTCCTCGGCCTTTTCTACTGCGCCTTTCATGCCCTTGTCTCCCGGGGTCAGAACCAGCTCCGCCCCCAGCGCCGCCAGAAGCTTGCGCCGCTCCATGCTCATGGTTTCCGGCATTGTCAGGATGAGTCGATACCCACGACTTGCCGCCACAAAAGCCAACCCAATTCCTGTATTACCGCTGGTGGGCTCCACAATAAGTCCCCCCTCCTTGAGATGCCCCGCCTTCTCGGCCGCACCGATCATCGCCACGGCGATTCGGTCCTTCACACTAGACATTGGATTCATACTCTCCAGCTTCCCAACGATCGTTGCACCGGTCTCCTTTGAAAGTGAGCCAATCTTCACTAAAGGAGTATTACCCACAAGGTCGGTAATTCTTTCTGCGACTTTCATACTCCTTCTCCTTTTAGTTAAAAGTGTTTAATCAGATAACGTAATCGATTTCCGGGACATTCTTTTTTTTGTCAATCAGGTCCTGAAGGGTAGTACCTCTAAGCACCTCCTCTTCGGCCTCCTGAACTCTGCGCCATACATCTCTTGTTATACATGCTTTTGTTTTTGCGCACACGCCAGGCTTCTCCAGGCACTCCACCGGAGACAAAGACCCTTCAAGCGCCCGCACGACTTCTAAAAGCGTTACCTTCTCGGGCGGGCGAGACAGCACATAACCGCCTCTGGCCCCACGAACCGTCTCTATTATTCCCGCATTCCTTACCGTGATTAGAATGTTTTCCAGATATGAGTCCGATAACCCCTGCACTTGCGCGATGTCCTTTCTCTTGGCCGGCCTGTCTCCGTAACTTTCGGCAATCTCCACCAAAGCCCTGGCCCCATACCGACATTTTGTAGAAAGTTTCATATTCCCACCCGAATGTTTTTAATGTTCACAAACTTTATTAACAATATGTATAATTGCGTCTCCCGTGTCAAATTGTTTCTTTCAAAAAGCGACTATCTACAGGAAAACAGTTAAACAAGGAGGTATTATTCTTATGGTTGATAGCGTAACTGCTGCTACAAGCAATAATTTGGCCGGCTGAGATCGACAGGCACCGGGTCAAAGCTGTTGAACCGGGCTTTTAATCACATTCAGCTTAGAAGTATCGCTTGAACTGTGGTGTCGGTGTGCTTACACCTGTGGAGCAGGACATATCAATATCTTACAACCTCAAGGAATCATCTCAAGATTGTTTCGCCTGAACGGCTTTGGCTAAGCAGCATTTTTGATGCGTTTCAGGATGTAAAATTTTTTTTCCGCGCCAGAATGTTTCTGTCACGCGGCTCATGATCTTGGACTAAACCTGGCGCCTTTAACGAAAGACAATAAACAAGGCATTGAGACAGCGGGGTACATATATTGATGTGATGGTACCAGGCGTGGGGACTTAAGGGTGAGTACCTGTAAGCGTGGCGCTCCAATCGTGCACTACGGGCTGAAAGCCGCGGGCAAGCAGGTCCTTTTTCATTTCATCAACACTGCGATTGTCGGCAATCTCAAACTGGGTTGTGGATGGATCGTCGCTGTGAGCGCCGACCGCGGTGGATACACCGGCGGACATCTTGGTGACCGCTATGGGAAGAATCCCGTTTCGAAACTGTTGCGATTCACGGGTTGAGACAGTTATGCCCATATGGGGGAAAATTAGACGAAAGGCGGCGATAATCTGAACCAACTGACGCTCCGAGACCGGATCCGCCGGTTCAAAAGATCCGGCAAGGGGTCTGATTCGTGGGAAGGACAACGAAAGCTCGACATCGGGATAGGTCTTCTGAAGATACTGCATATGCACCGCGGTGCATAAACACTCCAGCCGCCAGTCATGAAGACCAAGCAGAGGACCGACTGTAACGGTACGGATTCCTGCGCGACAGGCCCGCTCGGGAGCATCCAGGCGGAAATTATAGTCCTGCTTGGGTCCACCCTTATGAAGTTTGCGGTAAATCGGCTCGTTATAAACCTCCTGATAGATAGTCAGACCATCTATACCCATCAGGGCAAGCTTCCGGTATTCTTCCTCTTTGAGCGGATAGACTTCAATCGAAACGGTCGAAAAATACTCTTTTATTACGGACAGAGACTCCGCCAGATGCTCAAACGGTACGACTTGACGACTCTCCCCCGTAAGCACCAGTATATGCCGAAGTCCGGTCTCCTTTATTCTCTTGCACTCCCGTCGTATCTCATCGAAAGTGAGGTGTTTTCGCTTGATTTTATGCTGGCGGGCAAACGAACAGTACGGGCAGCAGTTTTCGCAGATATTTGAGATATAAAGCGGCGTAAAAAGAAATATCACGTTTCCGAAATGGTTGCGGGTCAGCCCGGCGGCTCTCTGCGCCGTTAACTCAATAAACCCCTCGGCATCGGGTGAAAGAAGTGTCGGCAGATCATCAAGGGAAATGTGTTCCTTTGACAAAACCCTCCGCATTCTCGACTCGTCCACAGACATCCGCATAGCATCGGCGGGTGTCATGGCAGCCTTTTGTATCAGTTCGTACAGACTCATTACAAAATCCTGATATAAGTATCTATTGAAGGAAGCCGGTCAAGGGGGATGATGCTCGGGCGATGGACGACTCCTGGGCAAGACCAGCTTTATAGGCAAGCCGCCCCGCCGCGACCGCATGTCTGAATGCCTGGGCCATGGCAACCGGCTCGTCCGCCGTTGCGATAGCGGTGTTCAGAAGTACCGCGGCGGCTCCCATCTCCATGGCCTCGGCTGCATGAGAGGGGCGGCCGATACCCGCATCCACGATCACCGGAAGCTCTATCTCCTCGATCAGAATGCGAATCATCTCCCGAGTCTGAAGCCCCTTGTTTGAGCCTATCGGTGCACCCAAGGGCATTACTGCCGATGCTCCAGCGTTTACAAGTCGGCGAGCGGTTGGAAGATCGGGACACATGTATGGGAGCACCACAAAGCCTTCATTGGCAAGAATTTCGGTTGCCCGTACGGTCTGTTCATTGTCGGGCAAAAGGTATTTCTGATCGTTAATGACCTCGATTTTTATCCAATTCCCGCAACCGGCGGCTCTGGCCAGTTTTGCGATTCTCACCGCCTCATCCGCAGTTCTTGCTCCCGATGTATTAGGCAGAAGAGTCTTGCCCTTTGGAATATGGCTGAGAATATTATCATCGGCGTTTTCCAAATCAACTCTGCGAATGGCCACCGTTATTATTTCACACTCCGCCGCTGCAAGCACATCTTTTATGATCCGATCATCTCTGTATTTTCCGGAACCGGTGATAAGCCGGGATCTGATCTCAATCCCACCGATTAGCAGTACATCATCACTTCTCTCGCTCATTATCCCCCACCAACAAACTGTAATATTTCTATCGTGTCCCCCTGAGAAAGCATGGTCGTGTCGTATGCCTTCCTATCTATAATCTCCAGGTTGCGCTCTACAACGACCGCATCAGGGTTCATCTTTTTGCTCTTTAAAAAGTCCCGTACATTTACTGCGGATGCAAGCGTTTCGGCCCGCCCGTTTACCGTTATGTTTATTGATCCGTTTTCCATGGGTAAAAATTCCGGCTAGTAGGATGTGGTTTCGTGAATGTATTTGATCCACTGGGAGAAGAACTCCGTGCGATGTCCCCGCCACCTGTTGACAGGATTCTCAACGTCAAAGTTTGCCGGCGAAGGCACATCTGTCCTCCCAAGCTTCATATCCCGCTGGTACTCTTCCACCAGTCTGCGTGAATTGTATTCAGGATGCCCAAGATGCATCAGAAACCGCTTGTCGGTACTTTCGAAAATTGTGTACCCGGCGTGTTTTGAATGGGCAAGAAGATTAACAGTTCCCTCATCCCGCGCTTTTTCAAGATCCTGATCTCTTATGCCGGAGTGCCTGCTTTGAGGGCACCAGAAAACATCATCCATTCCTCCGGTTATTCGGTGATTTGGATTGAGATTACGGGTCTCAAAGACTCCGAACAGTTTGCCTGGAAAATCGGTTTTCTCTATGTCGAGGAATTTTGCCAGCGCCAGCCCACCCCAGCAGATACCCAGGGTTGAGGCAATATTCTTTCGGGCGAAGCGAAGAATGCGCAATATCTCCTGCCAGTAGGTTATCTGCTCGAAGGGCCGCTCCTCCACCGGAGCCCCGGTTATAATGAGTCCGTCGAGTTTCTGCCGGTCGATAGCTTCCCGAAATGTTACATACAGGCTGTCCAGATGCGCATGAGAGGTACTCTTGTAAATATGGGTTTTAAGCCTGATCCAAACCGGTTCGATCTGAAGAATCGATCTGCCCAAAGGATGCAGAAGGTTAAACTCGTAGGTCTCGGCCTTTGGCATAATATTCAATATGCCTATGCGAAGGGCACGAATGTCCTCCCGCAAAGCCTGTTCTCGTGTCTTGCACAGGATTTTGCGCTTCTCCAGAGCCGCTTTGGCATGATAATCTTCGGGCAGGACAACCGTCACTACACATCTCCACAGGTTTTTCGTAAGAAAAGACTACGAATCAAAACAGGTAAAAATAACTCATGGGGCGTGATTTTCGCACGGTTAGCTATAACATTGATACGCCGCCAACATAACTCCCGCTTCTTGCAGCTCTCTTCCGTAGCCCTCAATAGCCCGCCGGCGAGCAGGCGGGAGAAACCGGCTTTTATCCCTTAAGGTACTTTATCAGGCGGGCTTAGAGCTGGTTCGTCCCCGACTTCACTCCCCGGTCACCCTAAGCTGCTCCAGACAAGCATCCACAATTTTTCCAATATGTCCAAAATCCCCCAGACCGTTGATTACAGCCTTAAGCCTGTACAAAGTCACCGGGATGAACCGGCGGTAGCGAGGCTTTCCTTTATGTAGAGAAAGGTTTCCAAAGGCGCCCAGGGCCTGCAGCAGCCTTTGCATGGCCGCCAAATGAAAAGAATGGGAAGTTATGTGAAGGGGGCTTTTTGCGCAGAAATAGGCAAAGAGCCTCTGAACTCTATGCTCATCCAGGCTTTCGTTATAGGGATCGAAAAGCAGGGATGCCAGATCGTATTCAGCCGGACCGAGGCGAGCCCCCTGGTAATCTACAAATCGCACACGACCGTGGTGAATAAGGATATTCTCGGACTGGAAGTCTCGATGCATGACCGACTTGGGTAATTTGGCACTCTCCCTTGCCAGCATTTTCCGCTGCTCTTCCCATGTTTTGTCCAAGAGTTTTTCCAAACCGAAGTATTCCATTACACAATGTCTGGCAAAGTAATCACTCTCCCATTCAAACATCTCCAGATCCATCGAACGGGAGCTGATTGTTTTGGACGCTTTGATATCCGGACTTTGCCACGATATCAGCCGTTGCAGAACGTTGTGATAAGCCGATTCGACCTCTTTTGTGTCCTTGTGCAAACGACAGTACTCTTTTAAAGTAACTGTCCCCAGATCCTCTTCCAGAATAAGCCCGTGGGTTGCGTCGGCGGCAAATACAACCGGAAGCACATCCGTAAACGGTGAAACATCCCGGGCGATTGAAAGAAAACGCTCCCAGTCGGCATCGGCACTGTTCCAGACAACAAGTATGTAGGATTTTTCATTTTGTAAGGGAGAAAACACCCTGATGAATTGTCTTTCCGAACCGGCCTGTACCGCAGGCTCCGCCTGCCAGACCGCTGCATCAAAATCATCGAGCGTTGATCCAAGAAATTCTTCCTGCGCCGGTGTCAGTACAGCTCTTCTCAAAATTTAATATCCCCCCATGGCGTTGAAATAATTCGAAAATGTTTCTTTTCTCTCTCCGGGGAATCGGACCATATAAGGCATTGTTCATATTTACTCTGAACCGAAACCGAAGTCGCGTCACACCAGCAGTAAGGTCCCAAAACATCCTTTTGATGCTCTATTTCTTTACAATATGCAACTTTGCGATCGTAATCCAAAACATAATTACAGGGAACCGGCAACAATGCCTTCTTGTCCAGCATATCGAAATGTATTTGAGCCAGGGACGCCGGTGTGCCGATATCTCTCCAGTACATATTTTCGACCTCATGCACAAGAACAGTCAACCCGTTATCAGCCGCTCTTTTCCAGACGGGGACAAGCGAGAAGTCGCCCTCTTCGACGAATGAAAGAAATCGCCTATTGTAAAAAGAAAGACCGATATAATCAACGATTTTATGTCCTGACTCAGTCTTCATTTCCTTCGGTAAGCCCAGATACCTTCCCGTCGTGCTGTTTTCCATACAAATGGTTCCCGGACCGTTTGCGGGTGCTGCAATAAGCATACAATCTGCGGCGGAACTTACGAAATATTCCTTTACAGCAAGCAAATCTACACTACTTATTATATCGACGTTACGAATACAAAAACATTCTTCTTTCGCAAGGAACTCTTTGGCGAAATATAAAGCGCCTCCGGTGCCGCGGATCTCACCTTTTTCATGAAACAGATCAATCGCATGGTTATATTGAGAACAAAACTCGGCTATATCATCGGGCCTGAAGTGTGTGTTTGCTCCCAGTGATGTAAATTCGGCTTCCACGAAATCATCGAGCATTCTTTTAAGCATGGGTACGCCGCCTACGGAAACCAGAGCCTTGGGCATGTGATTAGTGATTGGCCGTAACCTGGTCCCGAAACCCGCTGCGAGAATGAACCCTGTCAACTTACCTCCTCTTTATAGTATTTAAACTGTTCGAATGAAGGCAAAAATTGTTCGATCTGCCCATTCTGTTGTTCCCGCAAACTTTTCAATTCGCCGCCGGATTCGATACACTTTCGAAGCGTATCATTGCCGTAGAGGATGTCAACCGGCATATGAATGTGATCATATTCGTAAGGAGGGGGATTAAACGTAAATTCACCTTTTCCGCATTGCGCTATTGCCCAAAGAATCGTAGCGGACGTCGTAACCGGATAGTACACTCTAGGGTTGGTAACGTGAATTTGCCCTCCAAAACAGTAATTGCCGTGCCATTTTTGAAAGGTCGGTATAAAGTTATGCTCCCTGAAAATGCATCCGCCAAACTCCTGACTATGAAGCAGCTTTACGAATTCATCCAGCTGAATGTAAGGAGCACCGAAAAGCTCGAAAGGACGAGTGGTCCCTCTTCCCTCAGATACATTAGTCGCTTCAAGTAAAACCATTCCGGGGTAAACTGTTGCAGTGTCAACAGTGGGCATGTTTGGTGAAGGTAGTACCCAGGGAAGTCCGGTTTCGTGCCAGAGCGAATCGCGCCACCATTGATCCATCCAGACTACGTTCAGATCGAGTCTGGGGAAAAAGGTTTCCTTAAGAAGTCGGGCGATTTCGCCGAAAGTCATTCGATGACATAAAGGAATACAAGCTCCGCCGACAAAAGAAAATAATGATTCTTCCAGAACTGGTCCGTCGAATGGAAGTGCGCCTATCGGATTGGGTCTGTCCAGAACCCAAACGGCAATACCTTTTTCGTCACAAGCCTCCATACACAACTTAAGCGTCCAGATGTAGGTATATGGCCTGGCACCCACATCCTGCAAATCTACCAAAAGCACATCTATATGTTCCAGCATGTTAGCTGTGGGCTTGCGGTGATTTCCGTATAGGCTAAACACCGGAACCTCATATTTGGGGTGTTTATACCCCTCCCACTCAATCATATTATCCTGAGTCTGCCCAAACAGGCCGTGCTGCGGTCCAAACACCGCCGCGACATGCAACTCGGGATGAGCCGTCAGAGCATCCAGTATGTGTGTATAGGTGCTTGTTATACTTGCAGCATGGCAAAGCACTCCAACCTTGCTGCCCTTTAATTTTGCCGGCGGTTTTTCAAGCAGTATATCTAATCCAAAACGGGTCATATTCTCCTGCCTTGGCATACGAGAGAGAAAAGTTTAGTCCTGTAAATCATTTAAAATATACACTGTGAAAAAGTTGTAAAGTAGCTTTGCATTTACCTGCATGCTCCTGCAGGCCAGGCTAAAATGCCCCATTGATGTGCCGTTTTTTTTCGGAAGTGACTCCGAAAATTTTCCCGGCAAGATTGCGCGACACGTTTCGTGCAGAGTTCCACGTCTGTATTTGGATTCCTTTTTAATCGAAATTTCTACCCCAGTAAGACCGTAATGATAGCTGCCGCGTTAAACTAAGACCGGTATTTGGATACGATAAATGAGCGCATTTTTCGATTTCCCCATCAATCCTAAGTCTTTGGAATTATAACTGCGATGGTTTTTTGCATATGGGGATGAAATAATTTATTTTATAAGACTTTGCTTCGATATACTTCGGAAAACCCTGTTAATCGGAAAGTAGGTGATTGCTACATGAATGGTATCCGAGTGAGAGAAGACGAGGCTTTCGAAAAAGCACTGCGTCGATTCACCAAAACATGCGAACGGGCGGGAATCCTTTCAGACGTTAAAAAATATCGTCATTATGAGAAACCCAGCGAAGAGCGCAAAAGAAAGCTCAATGCCGCGAAACGCAAACGTATGCGTGATGAATCCCGTCGCACCTATCGCCGGTAAATTCAGACCAATCGTATAAAGAAATAAAGAAAGCCGTTACTTGCTAACGGCTTTTTTTTGTTTCCATCTCCCATTGCTCCAGCACTTTATAGCCGATTGTAGCCACGGATGTTGCCACGTTTAACGAGTTTTTGAATCCGAATGTAGGTATTTCTATCAATTTATCACACATATGAAGCACCTCTTCACTAACTCCCAGAGCTTCATTACCAAACACGACAGCTACCGGCGAAGGATAATTCTGATTATGATATGGGACTGAATGAGAGGTGGTTTCAGCGGCCCATACAGCAATGTTTCTTTTCTTCAAATGGTTTACCGCATCAGCGGCCGTTTCGAAATGAAGCCAGGGGACGTATTGAATTGTTCCCAGGGATGTCTTTTCCAGTTTTGAATGCGGTGGAAATGCAGTGTAGCCGCACAGAAAAAGTCCCGCCACTCTCATGGTGTCGCAAAGTCTGAAAATCGATCCAACATTGAACGCACTTCTCAGATTCTCCAAAACTATATATAGAGGATGTTTGGGCAGTAAGTTGTATTCATCCAGGCTGATGGACAGATCGAAGCTTCTGACCTCAAAGCTGGTTTCCATGTCTCCAATGCGACGATGTCCTTTTCCCACCTCTTAACATGCCTCCGCTGACGGTTGAGCGCACGTTTTTACTTTCATAAGCAGTACGCCGCCGCCGATAAACAATACCGCAAGCGAAGCGATTCCGAAACGAGCAGCCGCCACATTTTCCAATCCGATCCGCCGTCCAAGCAATCCCATCCCCCCTATCAATCCCGGCCCCAGAACAACCGAAAACCTCCCCACCAGATTATAAAAACCGAAATAGTCGGAGGCTTTTTCTTCAGGAATCATGGAAGTAAACATAGAGCGGCTAAGGGCCTGAATAGCGCCCTGGGCCGAACCGGTAAGTGCGGCAAGAAAAAGAAATTGTCCCTGGGTTTTAAGGTAGAGGGCTCCTCCCAGGCAAACGGCAAGATATATTCCTATAGCAATGAGAATGGTGTTTTTCGCACCGATTCGCCCGGCAAGATAACCAAACAGGATAGCCGCCGGGAAAGCGACAAATTGCACAATAAGCAGAGCGCTCATCAAACCCGATTCGGGTATTCCTATGGACAGCCCGAAATCGGTAGCCATCATGACAAAGGCGTGCACCCCGTCATGGTAGAGCCAAAAAGCTATTAGAAACAAAAGCACCTGTGGAGTGTGGTATATATCCCGTGCGGTATTAATCATCGAACGAAGACTGCGCCTAAATAATTTCCGGCTCTCTTTTACAGGCACACTCTTCTCCCGCACCCAAAAGAATAGCGGCAGTGAGAATAACCCCCACCAAATCGCGACACTCAGAAAAGCGATCTTTACCGCCATTGTTTTATCGGCGATTCCGAACCACTCAGGATGAAGTACCATTAGAACATTCACAAGCCCCAGAATTCCGCAGCCCAAATATCCAAAACCATAACCGAATGAGGAGATAAGATCATGTTGTCCCGATTCAGATATATCCGGCAGGAGTGAATCATAAAAAAGATTACCCAGCGCAAAGCCCATACGGGCAAGGAGAAATAGAATAAGAGCCGCCAGCCATCTCGACTGAGGAATAAAAAAGAGCAGTGCCATGCATGATGTTCCCAACAGAAGCATGGCGGCAAGCATACGTTTTTTACCGAAAGAAATGCCGGCCATCGCTCCGAGAAGAGGTGACAGGCAGGCTATGCATAACCCGGCTACAAGATGACCAACACCCAGACGTGCGGTGCTGATAGTTGGATCGACACCACTATTCCAGTAATTTTTGAAAAAGATAGGAAAAAACAAGGCGAGTGCGGTAAGAGCAAAGGCGGAATTGGCCCAATCATAAAACCACCAGCCCCATACGGATCTGTTCTTAAATATGGTTTTCATGTTTTCTTTTCTTTTTTTTCGGCGGCTGGAAAGAGAACATTATTTAAAATGAGCCGGTATCCGGGAGAATTCTTATGAAGCTCCAGCATTGTGGGTTGATCTCCGACTGCGTGAGAATAGTCTTCGGGATCATGTCCACCCAAAAAGGCAAACATTCCCTTTCCTTTCACCCCGTGCAGATATTTGACCCGCTGGGTGCCGGGCACCGAAGCCAGATGGATGACACTTTCTTTAATCACATTTTTATTGAATGAAGTAAGTAGACCGAAAAATCCTTTGACGGTTGAAGTATGACATTGAGTTAACATCGTTGGTATGGGGTCGAGCTTGGCACTGAACGGAAATAGTTCAAAATCCTTAGCTTCCTTGCGCATCGGAGTATTAACCCTGTTAACATCGATATTTCCGAAGTAAGAGGACATTGCACTCGTCTCGATTTCAAAATCCTCGAATGCAAAACACCGGGAAAAATCAAGCTTTTGCCTATACGCGGGATCGACACCGTCACCATCAAAAGGCGACTGCACTATATCTGTCCCTATCGAGGCAAGTGCAATATCGATTGTGTTGGTAGCGCTGCACATGGCGAACAAAAATCCGCCGTCCTGTACGTACTTGCTGATTGTGAGGGCTACGGCTTTCTTGCATTCGGTTACCTTGGAAAAGCCCATCGAGCGGGCAAGTTCCTCCAGTTTCATTTTTTGTTTCTGATACCAGGGAGCATTGCGAAAGGATCGATAGAATTTGCTGTACTGTCCTGTAAAATCCTCATGGTGCAGATGAAGCCAGTCGTAATCATTCAATTTCCCGCCAAGCACCTCTTCATCATAGATTTTATCGTACGGTATGCCCGCGTATGTAAGCGCCATCGTCACCGCATCATCCCAGGGCAACTTATTCAACGGCGTATAGATCGCAATCTTAGGAGCTTTCTCAAGCGTCACCTTTTCCATATTATTGTTTTCGATGGTGTTGAGAATCGAGGCGAAATCCGCTTTCGAGATGTTTTCAGCAGAAACACCCCATTTTCCGGCGAGAAGCGCTACTTGCCTGGAATCATCAATTGCAAACGCTCCCCCTCTGTAATTAAGCAGCCAGGAGGCTTTGACTCCTTGCTCCAGGGCGGAAAAAACCACGCCATAAGCTTTGAGGTGGTCGGTCTGACTATCATCCATGGGTATTAGCATCATCGCTGATGCAGACGAGAATAAACCCGGAGAACAGAAAATGAAATAGGCTACAAAATGGTTTTTGAGCACATTTTTAATAATTTGATTGAATTTCATACCTTTAAAATAAATAGGTCATATAAATGCCACCAGCATTTAGTGTAAAATTTTCCGATCCCGGGTTCTCATCGTAAGCTTTTTCGTATACCCCTTTTATTAAAGCAGCTATTCGGGCCGTGATGGAATACTTGAGTTCCCCATCCAGACCTCTCATGTAGTACATCTTATCAAACCATCCCGTTTGAAGATCAAATTCATCATCTATTCTTTTCTGAAAATACCCTTTCAAGGTTACGTTCAGCTTTCCGGGAACCACCCAAAAACGGAGATTGTCGGAAACTTTAAAATAGAAGCTTCGAAGCGAATCCTGATTTTCTTTTTTGTGTTTGATCGCGAAGCCGGCTTTATTTTGTAATATTCGGCCAATTCTAAGCCCCAAACCTCCGGATACTTCATGATACCAGCTATCCCCCAAATCCTCTAGCGAATCGAGCGTATAGTCTGTAAGGTCATTTTCTCCGGCGAAACGATATTTTAGGTGATAATCCAAACCGTTGCTTAGACGCTGTTTTACTCCGGCTGCCAAATCATGCACGGACGTCCGGTTTTTCCTGAGTACTCTGACAGCCTCATTTTGGAAATCAACCAGAACAAGTTGATCATTTCGCTGAAATAGCAGCGTATAATTAGTCGAAACAAGAGGTTTACCGTTTCCAAAAGAGTATTCGCCCCCCACTGACCATTTATTCTCATCAACCGGTGTTCTCTGATCTCGTTTCAGACTACTTGAGGCCCCCGAGCGTTCATACGCATAGGCCGCAGATAGATTCAAGCGTTCTAAAAGTCGCTTCTCGACCCCCGTTCTAAGGATATATCTATCATTTTCAAGGTACGGATTACCCGCAGAGAAATAGTTGGCTCCAATGGAAGAGAAAGAACCGAATAAATGGTATCCTTTGTATATGCCTTGGGAGGATAAAACAGCGGCATATCCATTGCTGTCGGGGTGAATTTGCCCAAATACACGTGGCAGTACCTTGCGAAATCCGGGATTGTACCAGGCTACATCATCATAGTCTTGACTGTCCACGGTATCGCGTACTCCCATATCCAATTCGGCAGTTACAGACAAAGCCCCCTCGAACAAAACAATATTGGCTTCTATACAGCCTGTTTGAGATTCTGTGGGAGCCGGAGCCAGAGGATCAAAGATGCTTCTCCCCAGTAAGGTTTTATTTGTCTGATCACGTGCAATGATTCCGCTTAGCTTTAAATGTGAATTGTAGGTAGGTTTATAAGTCAGGGAAGCAAGGTAGGTTAACTGCTGTCTTACTGAAAACCCGGTATCTACTACCTGATTATAGATCAATGGCTCATGATCACCTGAATCCTTGGGGACTTCAGACTCACCGGCGGCTAAATCGAACACGAGTCGGTTTTCGCCTCGCCCCATCTTGAAGAAGTTTCCAGTATACTTAATACCGGTCAATTTCCTGCCGTAAACTGATGTTTCAGAGCCATGTTCATAAAAATCACCGGCCTGAAAAGTCTGGTTGCCGTAAGTCAGTGCAAATGAAAAGAGGTCCTTACGCAGACGGGTTTCCGTATCCACCCATTCGTTGTGGTAAATGTCGGCGTTGAGATTTATGTCGGCCTCTCCCCTTTTACCCTGAAGAAAAACAGTCATTTCCGGCTGAATGCCTTCGGGATATCTGGACTGCCGAACCAATGTATCGTTACGCCTATGAGATTCAGGCTTATAATATCCCATCCCAAGCTCGACATTTCCTATGAAGCTGGAATTTATCCCGCGTGGTTCGGGTGTTGCCGAAAATCCTGCCTTAAAGTCCCTGCTGAAACGAACTTGTTCTTTGTTTGAGGGAAGAACGACCGTCCTTACTCCTTGCGGTTGTTTCAGTAGAGCGTCTAACTCCTTCTCGTCGGCTGATTTTATATCTATAATATTGTTGTACACCATAGCTGCCATATCTCGGGGTACTTGCTTTTCTGTAATTAACCCGATTTTGTTGACTTTAACATCAGCCGCAACAATCGATACGGATGCTCCATCTCTTGATACGACGCCGTTTCTGTTGTAGCTGATAGAACCCTTGTAAATATTCACATATGCTTGATCGGTACAAGCCAGTCCGGTAATATTATTCTGAACAACCAAACTGTCGGCAAACAGGGATGCCCCCTCTCTACAGTATAAAGCCAGCACATGACCGTTGGAGAAAGTACATTTGTTCAAGACGGCGTCAGAGTTATCTATCACCATACCATGGAGGGAGTTATGCACAAATTTGCAGTTTTCCATGGTTACAGCTCCGTTTTGGACATGAATACCGTAGTTGGAGTGCTTGATGATGAAATTGCGCAGATTTGATCGGGTTCTGCTGCGGATGTACAGCCGATCCCAGTCCCACGGGTTAGGTTCTTTATAGGCCGAGCGAAAAAGTACCGGTTCCTCATCGGTTCCATTAGCAGTCAAGCTGCCAAAAATGGTGATTGTTGAATATTTCCCCCCAACATAGACGTTACATCCGGGGCCGAATTCAAGTACTTGTCCGGCCGGTACGATTACACTTCCGGTAATCAGGAAAGGTCCATCCTCCTTGCTGAATTTTCCGTAAAGCACGCCGGATGGGATTTCGATACCGAACTTATCGACGGCATACTGTCGATCAACTTTACCAAGCCCCGCCTCAGACGGTGTACTGGAACGAATCTTGGATGCATTTTCCTCCTCCGAGAAGGGGCTCATAATCCACAAAAGAACTATTAAGCAGATGGTCTGTTTTTGCACTTGCGACTCCGAGTGTTACCGGTTATTCCTGCGCCATTTAGAAACGCTATTCGCAGACGTACTAAACTTGGCGTCTGAAAGGCTGCTCATTGCTGATTTCCGTTTCGTATCTATTATTTTATATAAGGACAATAATATCATCGGACCTGTTATTTTAATCTTCCGCTAATCATTAAATGTTTTTTGCTCGAAATAAATCGGTTAGACGGTTATGATTGATTTTACTATCTGCTTGATATTCCAGTCAATCTTTTCCCGGGTAAAACTTTTCTGAAAGAGCGTATGGGACACATAAAAATTGATTTCATCCACGATTACTCTTCTAAACCCTATCCGGAGGCAGCCCTGCTTAGTGCGGCTGATGCCATAGCAAATGGTGAGGGAGTTTCAGATGGGGTTTCTTTGAACGTAATACTGTCTTCGGATGAGACAATCAGAGAGCTGAACAGAAAATACCGTGATAAAGATTGTCCCACAGATGTATTGTCATTTCCCTTTGAGGAAAGTGATTTTCTTGGCGAGATTTATATTTCGCTGGAGCGAGCCGCAGTACAGGCGGTAGATTTCGGCCTCGGATACGATGCTGAAGTTGAAAGACTCTTTGTTCACGGGCTGTTGCATCTTCTTGGATACAATCACGAACACGAAACCGAGCGATCCGAAATGGAAGCCCTTGAAATCAGGTATTGTTCTCTTTCGAGGCCGATGTAATATATTTATTTTTTTCTGAGTCTCATGCTCACTGTAATGTATTGATATTCAAAGGAGGTTTTGTTGGACAGTGACCCTGGCGCTTCGTATTTACTCATAGCACTGATTATCTCATTTTTTTTATCAGCTTTTTTTTCTACAGTAAAAGTTGTCTTCTTATCGATTGATAAAAATTCCCTTCCGGCGGATGAGGAACGTTTACGGTTTTATGCATCCAAAATAGAAGAAGTTCTCGAAAACCGCTCTCTTCTTAACAGTACCGTGTCATTTGGGAAAACTATTGCCAACGTGGCATTCTCGATTACCCTTTTTGCTTATGTGCAGGCTGTATCATCTGATTATTCGTGGACTGCAGCATTTGGGATATCATTTGCAGCCGCGATTTTTGTTTTAACCATACTTGCCTATGTACTGCCCAGAACCATTGCTCTGCGCTGGCATTTGGGCATGACTGGGATTGTGTTTTCTACATACGGCTTTCTTAAAGCTCTGCTTTATTTCTTTTCCACCAGTATCCTTGCAATACACCGTTTGCTTTTGAGGCTATTTAAGTATGATGAGAAATTCGCCTTCTTATCTGCGGAAGAACGCATGCGCATGGATGAATACTCAGATACAGATCAGGGCCTCGATAAGGAAGAGCGGGAGATGATCCACAGCATTTTCGAACTGGGTGAGACTACCGTGAAGGAGATTATGATACCCAGAGTGGATATAAAGGCGCTTGAGATAAACAGCGATCTCGATACTGTTCTCAAAACAATAAGGGAGGTTGGACACTCAAGAATTCCTGTCTATCGTGAGAACATCGATTCTATCGAGGGACTCTTATATGCCCGCGACCTTTTAAGCTGGATGGCCGAGCACACAAGTGAAGAATGGAATTTGGCATCTCTGCTCAAAACCCCCCATTTTGTCCCCAGCGGTAAAATGATAGACGATCTTATGAAGGAGCTGAAGAAAAAACAGAAACATATTGCTATTGTTGTTGATGAATATGGTGGAACCGCGGGCATTGTCACACTCGAAGATATACTTGAGGAGATAGTGGGAGAGATTCAGGATGAGTACGATGCCGAAGAAGAACCTATAGTCGAAATTGCTCCGAACCTGTATCAAGTGGACCCTCATATGGACCTGCACGATTTGTGCGAGAAAATTGAAGTTGATTTGGAACTTGAAGATGTCGAATATAATACCCTTGGTGGTTTAATATACCATGAATACGGCGATGTTCCGCAGGTTAATACCGAGTTTGATTACGACGGCCTGCATATAAAAGTTCTTGAAATGGACAATCAACGCATAGAGAAAGTACAGGTTGGGGTCCATAGAGATTCCAGGTAAATTCTGTCTTGCCCCCTAATCCAGTCGAAGTTTTTAACACGATTAATCAGAGACAAAACAGTCACGATCATAGTCTCAATGGTCGTAAAAACCTCTCAATGGTTTGCTCCGAGTGGTATTCAATTACTATTTTGTAAAATTTCTCGTTAATTGTTTTTTTTTGTGGTTCCCTTAAGGAGGACTTCTGTGAATATTGTGGTCTGCATAAAGCAGGTTCCCGGCACAACTCAGGTTAAGATTAACCCGGAAACCGGTACACTGATACGTGACGGTGTCGAAGCAGTAATAAATCCATTTGATGAATATGCGGTTGAAGAGGCTTTACGTATCCGTGACAAAGTAGGAGGAACAGTCAAGGTCATTACAATGGGACCTCCGCAGGCTGAAAGTGCATTGCGCTCCGCAATCGCAATGGGTGCTGATGAAGCGATTTTGATTTCCGATCGCGCCTTTGCAGGCTCCGACACCTGGGCGACAAGCTACACCCTTGGCCAAGGAATAAAGAAGCTTGGAGAGGTTGATCTCGTAATATGTGGTAAGCAGGCGATTGACGGCGATACTGCTCAGGTGGGGCCGGGCGTTGCAGAAATGCTTAATATCCCTTTTGTTTCGTGGGTGCGCAAAGTAGAGGAAGTCTCCTCAGAAAGCATACGCGTAGAGAGAATGATGGAGGACGGGTACGATGTAGTTCAGATCCAGCTTCCAGCTTTGTTAACGGTTGTGAAGGAGATCAATACTCCCCGTATGGCTTCTCTGAAGGGTAAGATGCGCGCAAAGAAAGCGCAGATAAAGACTCTTTCTGCCTCTGATCTTGAAGTTACTCCTGAAAAACTTGGCTTAAAAGGAAGTCCTACCCAGGTTCTTCGCTCTTTTGTACCCGAAAAGAAAAGTGGGGGCGAGAAAATTACCGGTGAAGTACCGGAGCTGGTTGAAAAAATCAAAAATACCATTCTCGATTTGGGCGTCATTAGATAAGGAGTTTATAGATAATGGGTATAAAAGTAGATTTGGAGAAATGTATAGGATGTAGCCTCTGTGTCCGTGCATGTGCACAGAATGCTATCGAGATTGCGGCCAAAAAAGCCGAAATTGATTTGGATAAATGCAACTATTGCGGCGCTTGTGTAGATGCCTGCAAAAAGTATCAGGCAATAACCATCACTAAAGAGGCAGGTGAAGGAGCCGTCGACGTTTCCAAGTACAGCGATGTTGCTGTATTTGTGGAGCAGCGCGGAGGTGAAATCGCCGGTGTGAGTTATGAGATGCTTGGTGAGGGACGAAAGCTTGCCGATCAGCTTAATGAGAAGCTCCTGGCGGTTGTTATCGGGTATGAAATTCAGAAAAAGGCCGAGGAGCTGGTTAAGTACGGAGCCGATAAAGTTATCTATTTTGACGGTCCGGATCTATCCGATTTCAGAGACGATACGTATGCCGCCTTGGTTCAAAGAGTTATTGACGAAGAAAAACCGGGAATCTTTTTGGCTGGAGCCTCCGCGATCGGCCGGTCGTTTATTCCCAAAGTTGCGGCAAAAGTGTACGGCGGCTTAACCGCCGATTGTACCAAACTCGAAGTCGATACCGAAAGAAGACTTCTTTTGGGAACTCGACCGGCATTTGGCGGTAACCTGATGGCAACTATCATATGTCCTAATCACCGCCCTCAGATGGCGACCGTACGACACAAAGTGATGAAACCGGCGCAATACGATGAACACCGTATCGGTGAATTTGTCGAACATAAAGTTCCCGCAGATTCCATTCCAGACCGAGTCAGGCTGTTGGATATAGTAAAAGAAATAGAATCGACCGTAAACATCACCGAAGCGGATATTATAGTGGCTGGCGGTCGTGGAATGGGTGGGCCGGATAATTTCAAGCACATTCGTGAGCTGGCGGAGATTTTGGGCGGTGCTGTTGGTG
The DNA here is from genome assembly GCA_964586285.1 of uncultured Fibrobacterota bacterium. GTDB lineage: Bacteria > Fibrobacterota > Chitinivibrionia > Chitinivibrionales > CAYFVL01 > CAZPHU01. The sequence goes on from CAZPHU010000001.1 coordinate 45,392, forward strand.
CAAGCCGGGCTGCGGTTGACGCAGGCTGGATTCCGTATTCTCACCAGGTAGGCCAGACCGATAAAACCGTTTGTCCGAAATTGTATATCGCCTGTGGAATATCGGGTTCTGTACAGCATCAAGCAGGAATGCAATCATCAGATTATATTATCGCCATAAACGATAATCCTGATGCGGATATATTTCAGATCGCCAATCTCGGAATCGTGGGAAATGTTCTGGATGTTGTCCCTTCATTAACAGCAGCTTTCAAACAAACTTTAGGGAAATGAATATGAAACTTTCACTTGGAATACCTAAGGGGAGTTTGCAGGAATCTACATTAGACCTGTTTCGCAAAGCAGGCGTTCACATAAGTGTCGGCAGCCGCTCATACTTCCCCACCAGCGACGATCCGGAGCTTGATCTTATTCTCATGCGTCCCCAAGAAATGCCCCGCTATGTCGAGCAGGGCATTATCGATGCCGGTATAACCGGATATGACTGGACTGTGGAAAACAGAGCTAAAATACATACGGTTTGTGAGCTTGAGTACAGCAAGGTATCACGAAAGAAATGTAAGTGGGTTCTTGCAGTACCGGAAGATTCAAGATTCAAAAAAGCCGAAGATCTTGCGGGAAAACGTGTCGCAACTGAGCTGGTAAATACGACAAAATCGTTTTTCAAAAAGAAGAACATACCGATATCGGTTGAGTTTTCCTGGGGGGCTACAGAAGTCAAACCCCCGCGTCTTGTAGATGCTATTGTGGATATAACCGAAACCGGTTCATCACTGCGAGCAAACAGACTGCGAATAATAGATGAACTGCTTGAGACCTGCACAATTCTCATAGCCAATAAAGAAGCGTGGCGTGACAACGAAAAACGACATAAACTCGAGAATATCGCAATGTTGCTCCTGGGAACTCTTGAGGCGGAAAATTTCGTAGGACTCAAATGCAATGTCGATGATAGACATCTAAAAGGAGTACTTGAAGTTCTCCCCGCCTTGCATAATCCTACGGTTTCGGAGCTTTCCGATCAGGGTTGGCATGCTGTGGAAACGATCATTGAGGTTTCCGAAGTTAAACACGTTGTCCCTCGACTCAAACGAGCCGGCGCAAGTGGCATTGTGGAGTACCCAATCAGCAAGGTAATCCAGTAGCGAAATCGTGTACGCGGCTCGAAAGCAACTGTCTTCGGGCCGTTTTCCACTATTCTAACACTCGTTTTACTCTTCAATCCATCGGTTAAGAGTCTCGATTATTTTCTTCGCCTGATCGATGCTGGAGATGTTGAATTTGGACTGTTGACGATATTCATCATTCATTTTGCGATATCTTCTTATCGTGAATTTTTCACCGCCATAGTCCTGTTTACGCCTGTCCCATTCCTGATACCTGAACAGCAGCGTAGCCCAGGCTCCCTTTGAGAGGATCTCTTTATCAAGTTCCTTAACGACGAGAATACCATCCTCTTCGTAGTTGATTGAAAGCTCTTCGACTTGAGAAGCCATAAAAATCTCCTTTTCTTTCCAATTAAGCACCTTACGACAGTAACAGACTATATAAAATAATATGTAAATAGTTCAAACGTATAATCTGTCCCAATATTAACCCGCCCTGCCACTACTATAATGCACAATTTTCCTCGAGATGAGACATGATGTGACCGATCCATTTTATGGTTTTAGTTATTCAGGCTGCTTATTCATTTATACCCGATTGTCATTTTTTTCATACTAACAACTTTCTCTATTCCGCGAAGCTGTATTAGTCACCTTTACCCAAATTGGCAGTACTTTTGCTCCTATCTATAACAAGATGCAGGTATGCTACATGTACAGTGACTACATCAATAATCAGTGATATAAAGGACAGGAGCAGATGAAGTGTAAAAGTTTCCGATCAGTATCATTTTCCGTCCTTCTCGCGGCGGCATTTTTTCTCTTTACGGGATTGGCCTTCCAACCTGAGATCGAAAAGGTTAGAGAAGCAAAGTTTTTTGTTTCCAAATCATCAATAAGCAGGAAAATGCTTACGCAGTCGAGACTATTCACAGGACCGATACTGCCGAGCCGTATGTTTTTTAAAAAGTTAATTTTTGCTCGTGAGAGTACCGAGACAAATGGTTCTAAAGCACTTAACAAAGAATTTTTAGAAAATACCGGGCAGCCTTCGGTTCATTCCAGAGTTTCGAAGAATAATAGCAGGCTTATTCCTATATCCGCCAAGGAGCCCAAATCGTCAATGGTTTCGCATAGGAACACAGAAAGCTTCAGGATTCCAGAACCGCGCATGATCCTTCTTTTTTTTCTTGTGCTTGTTTTCATGATTTCACTCGGCTGGATCCATAGAAGAAGAGATGAAGCGGGAAGCATTCAAAACGGAAGCTTTTTCCCTGAAGTCTAAAACAACGATCTTAAACAGAAATTAAATTGGATGACACATGAGAATTAGTTCTCCGGTTTACTGAACGGTACATATATGACTATAGATCAAATTTCCACTTACTTTTACGTATTCGGTCTTTCCTTAATGATCGTTTACCTTATGATATGGTTTTTTCTGAAAACCCCTTTGTCGGAATTTTTTAAAGATCCCCCCGGCAAAAGGAAAATTCACCAGCGGATAGTTCCGCGCCTTGGTGGAGTATGTTTAACTGTTTCTTTTTTACTTTCCGTCTACCTATGGCAAATGGGTATTTTCGGACCTCTTAGACATTTGCCGGTCAACCTTTTCGACGGAATTGTATTTGCTACACTTACGATATTCGTAGTCGGATTTCTTGATGATACATATATGATAGAGATCCAGAATAAGGCTAAATTTCTTTTGGAAGTACTCATAGCAACAGAACTTGTTTTTTTGCTTGACCTAAGATTTGAAACTATAAACCTTTTCGGGATAATTTTTCCCCTGGGATGGGCGGCATATCCTTTAACGATACTTTGGATAGTGGGTGTTTCAAATGCCATAAACATCATCGACGGCATAGACGGGCTGGCAGGTAGTATTGTTCTGGTATCATTTTTGTCGGTCGCACTTTTCGCCGGACTTGCCGAAAATGAACCTCTTGTTACCCTCAGTATAATCATAGCCGGCTCGGTAAGCGGTTTTCTTCTTCACAATCGCTCACCGGCTAGGGCATTTCTAGGTGATACCGGCTCACTTTTTCTTGGAATGATTGTGGGCATTTTATCCGTTTATGTTGTATCTATTCCTGAGGACGGCGCAACGACTTACCCCATATTGGTTTCTTTCCTTCTTGTAGGATTACCGGTATTGGATGTTTCCGCGGCAATGTTGCGCAGGTTTTTTCATTCTTCAGCAAGAAAAGAAAGCTTCACAAAGGCATTAAAATCAATGGCTGTTGCCGATAACGGCCACATTCATCACCGTTTGGTATACAGAGGCTTTCAACATTCGGAGGCGACTCTTTTTTTGACATTTGTTCAGTCGACCTTCTGTATCACAGCATTGGTTATCGCCCAGTCCCCTCCATTGCTTTCAATTTTGGCATCTGTCTATTTGATGGGCCTTATTATGTGGTTGCTGGTGCGTCTTTCTTTCTTGGAGAGTATCAAAAAAATCATATATAACCGAATATTAACTCCGAAAACCTTTCACAACCCCTACAATATAGCGGTTATCGATGCTGACCCAATACTAAAGCACGCACTTATAAATTACGAGCAACAGGATTTTCATTTTCATTTTTTTGACAGAGATACATTAAGCCGAAGCACATCTATTGAATACACTGCAATAGTTTTTTCCAATATGCAAAGAACGTCTTTTGATGACGACTTGCTCTTTGCTCACCAAATAGCAGCAAACCATAACTGCCCAACGATATTGGTTTCTGATATTGAAAAAGAACAAATCCCAAAAGACAGGGTACATTCGGACGGTGTAGTTTTGCATGCCAGTCGCCCCGTATACATTCCAACTTTATTATATGAACTTTTTTCGATTGCGAAACATAAAAGTGCAGGCATTGCCATAAAGCATAATCTTATAAACATAACGAAATCTCAACCAATTACCGGATGGGCTCTGAATGGTAAGAAATTTTCAAAAAAATAGGCCAAGACTGCTTGTAATAAGTAAAAATAAAGAAGTTCGTCATAATTTAGTAACGCTTCTTACCGGCTATGGGTATTACGTTGACTATGTAGACAACCGTGATGACGGCATACAGAATTATCGTGAACATAAGCACCATATCGTAATAATGGATGTGGATTCCCTGCCTGAGGATCCCGACAGTATGTTCACTTTATTCAAAGCTTACAGCAAAAATCCCGTGATACTGGCGGCTGCGAACAAAGAAGAAGAAGAAAATGTCTATCCTTATATGCAACGTGGAGTGTACGACATTGTTCAAATTCCTCTGAAAATGAATTACTTACATTTTATTCTTCGGCGTCTAGTCGAACACAGCCGCCTTGAATCCAAAAATGAGTTTATGCAAAGCTTTTTGAAACTACTTATTCTTATTGCGCCTGCATGGCTGACGTTAATATTTATTCTGCTATAGAATCCTCCGGCATACATTTTGCGTAGTCATTCTTTAAGGAGGAGTCGGTTAGTATGAATATATTGACATTCGACATTGAGGACTGGTTTCACATACTTGATAACAAAAGTACAAAAAATGCCGAACAATGGTCCGTTTTCGATACTAGAATACACGCTAATGTCGACAGGATTCTCGACATCCTGTCTCAAAAAAATCATAAAGCCACATTTTTTTGTTTAGGATGGGTTGCACGGCGACATCCGGAAGTTATAAAAGCTATAGACAATGCGGGATATGAGATTGCATCTCATTCGGACATGCATCAACTTTCGTACGAACTTGACCGCAAATCCTTCAGTGAAGACCTTCACAGATCGATTGTATCAATTCAGGATATAACCGGTAAGTCGGTTCGTGCATTTAGAGCCCCAGGATTTTCTTTCAAGGAGGAAAATAAGTGGGTATTTGATGTTTTACTTGAAAACGGGATTGTATACGATTGCTCAATTTTTCCTGCCGCTCGTGCACATGGCGGTTTTCCCAATTTCGGCTCAGAAGAGCCCGCTCTGATCAGTGTAGGCTCACAATATCTTAAAGAATTCCCAATCAATACATTTTCGGTACTGGGTAAAAGTCTGGTCTTTTCAGGCGGAGGCTATTTTAGGCTTTTCCCATATAGCGCGATTAAGTATCTGTTCGCTAAAAGCGGATATGTTATGACTTACTTCCACCCCAGAGATTTCGATCCGCAACAACCGGTTCTGAATGATTTGTCCTTTATAAGAAAATTCAAGTCCTATGTTGGTTTGGGAAAAGCCTTCGACAAATTCAAACTATTGTTGGATAATTTCTCGTTTACAGATATTGGTGGCGCCGACAGACAAATAGACTGGGGTGAAGCCAAAAGGCTATCATTGGGCATCGATCCCTTGATTACAGGAGGCACATCATGAGTTCTTTGCTGGTTTTTGGTGGATCGGGTTTTGTAGGCACACACCTTATCAACATGCTGAGTGATACATTTGATACCATTTACAACGCTGATATACGCACCCCCGGATGGCGATTGAACAATAAATGCCAAATCAATAATAGAGCAAAACACGTTTACTGTGATGTGCGCCGGCCGATAGATTCAGATTTGTTTGAAACGAAAATTTCGGCTGTTGTAAATTTAGCGGCCGTACACACCAGCCCAGGTCACGAGCCTCATGAATATTTCGAGACTAATATCATGGGAGCGCGACACATTTGCGATTATGCAGCAAAAGAGGGTATCAACCAGATATTCTTTACCAGTTCTATTTCAGTATACGGACCGGGTGAAGATGAAAAAGACGAAGAAACCATTCCAATGCCCTCGATCCCCTACGGTTCATCTAAAATAATAGCGGAATACATTCATAGAGAATGGTTGCACGCAGGTTCGGACAGAAAGCTTTCTGTTGTAAGACCGGCTGTCATCTTTGGTCTCGGTGAAGGTGGAAATTTCACACGGATAGCAAATGCTCTTGAAAAAGGAGTTTTCGCTTACCCCGGTAGAGCCGATACAATTAAGGGATGCCTTTACGTGAAAGATTTGTGCAGGTATATTTGTGAGCGTTTAGAAAAAGAGAAGAGATATAGTCTGGTCAATTTCTGTTACTCGGAAAAAATAACAATTCAACAAATAGTACGAACCCTAAAAGAGCAACTGGGGTACAAATCACCGGAATTTGTAATTCCATGGTGGTTCATTAGCAGCGGAGTCTCTCTTCTAAATGCTGTAAACCTTCCCTATGTAAAGCGTATGGGAATAGTGCCTGACCGTATAATAAAACTGGTAAATTCAACAAACATAAGTTCCGAAAGACTAAAACAATCTGGTTTTTCTATTGAATACCCTTTTGCGGAAGCAGTTAAGGACTGGGCGCGTGATTGCAATGGAAGGACGCTCTATTGATATTTTAGAGCGTCATTTTTTACCTGAAGCGGATCCGCCTTGTAAGCACATTTCCTTTATGCTTAAGATGTATGATGTATATTTGATTCGACAGATTAAAATTCTCTAAGGACTTTTTTAGGTCTAATTGATGGTGACCCGATTCATACATCTTCCCGTTGATTATTTTCAAAAATTTTCCTCGCATATCGAATAAATTTAAATGCACCCCGCCTCCGGTGGGAAGAGAGAAATCGAGTTTTGTTCCTCGTACATTCATGGTCAGTTGCTTTTTTGCTCTCCCCCGGCTTTCACCGAAACTTTTTGAAATCGGCTCCAGATTTTTCACGGGTGCAGCCTTTTTTGAAAAACGTATCGCGTCGGCACATGCACCCTCACTACCATTCTTGCCGCTAAGAAGCCTGATTTTACCTGCCCCGCTGAAACAAAAAGTGCCCAAATAGTTCCACTTCGCGCCGTTCACCCTCTGGTCTACGTTTTCTATGAGAAAAGTACCGCTGTCACATTCTATCTCGAAACTCACATCATCGGGACGCCCTTCAGCTGCGGTCCAACATGCAAAGAGTTCATACTTACCGAAAACGCCGGCATTATTGAGCGTCCATTCAAACCATTCATCCGTTTCGGCCTGCGAGTACAGGTAGTCCGGTCCGTAATATCCGGCAAAATGATTGGAGCTGCTCCACCCAAAAGATGAAGAGTTTACTGTATCGGTGTTATCGATAACAAACTCAGGCAGAGGATCGATAACTTTTAAGTACAATGTGAAAATCTCCTCGATTCCCTCCCCCGTAACACTCACAATTATGGAGTCAGTTGTCGGCGAATCCGGAGCATTACCGGATATCGATTCGTTATAAAGGTCCACCCATGAAGGCGAATACAATAGATCAACAGAGTAATGAGCATTCTGTGATTTGTCCATATCAAGTGCATAGTTAAAGGATTGGTTAACAACAACATCGGCTTCATCCCTGCTCTTTCGCAACATTCCTCTCCTCTGCCCGAGAGCGGTTCCATTGCTGACATTGTAGTCTCGGTCAAAAACAAAAACATACGCTTGTTCCCCATTTTCAAACGATCCCAACTGAACGCGCGCCTGGATCGTGCCGTCATCCCAATTAACTGGAATTGCCGTAGAGAGTTTTGTACATTCTTCGTAGACCGGCCGGTTACCGATTTCGATTCGCGCGCCCGCGTTTTCTCCGACCGCTACATAGACGTCATCAAACATCGGATGACAATCGGGGGTTGTACGGCCGTACCCATTTATTCTTACTTTTTCGAACCGGTCCTCCATGCCGCATTGTACCTGTGTAGACGGACGATTCGTCAGCGTCTGAATACCATTGCTGCCAAGCTCATGTAAGAAAATTTGGCCAGTTTCATCCGCTCTTCCTTTTACCAAAGCCCACAACCTCAACCATTCTCCTTTTCTGAAACTCCATTGTCGCTCAAGAGTACCGTGCATGCTTCCTGTAGGAGCAGGCCCAAGACAATCATCGTTTCCGTCCAAGAAAACAGTGTTACCGACTAAAACAGGCAACACAAGGTCATCATCTGTAGTGCTGCTTCCCTGAACCCATAGCTGTTTCCAATTAGTCCCATTTTCGGTTCCTTCACCGGGGAAATTATCCTGTTCGGGAAGATATATCCACCAGCTTACAAACAGGTCGGTTACCCCCCCGGGAGGCAATGCTACTTCAGCAAATTTGCGGTATCCATCGCTCATATCCGCTCTGAATGCAAGATTTCCGCTTATGGAGCTTTCAGATGAATAGCGTGGATTTCCCTCGGTAGCATTCCATTGTCCGATTATCGCTGATCCGTTTCCCGTTTTAACAGCTTGACCATCACTACCCCCCTCAAAATCGTCAAAGAAAACCACATCAGGCCCTTGATCCCCGAATCCAGACCCACTGATTTCTATCAAGCCGTCCTGCGCCATTTCCCCAATAACCTGAGTAACCACCGGCTGCCCCCAGCCAAGAGGTAAATAAATCAACATCAATAAAAAGCATTTTCCTGTTACTCTCATAAGCCTCCGTTTCGAGTCTATTAAAGCGCTTAAACTTAAGCTAAAACCCTATACATAGACAATAATACGAAATGATGTTGATCAAATACTAACAGAAATCAAAAAAGCGCACTTTATTTGGTTTCAGGTAAAACCATACCGGAGCTTATTCGCCCCTTTGATGTTATTACAAAGATATAGGAGAGGTTCTTTTTGGATTGAGGAAAACGATAAAGATCGGCTACAATAGAAGTATCGGTCCAATTTTTTACAACTCCAACAGCAAAATCGGTGCATTGAGTGTAGAGCGGAGAATTTCCTACCAAAACTCTTGCCCGCGCATGCTCTCCAGTTGCTATATAGATGTCGTCAAAAAACGGTTTTGAATCAGGAGTTTGTCTGCCATAGCCATTTATGTACACTCTTTCGAATATGCTTTTCGGATCACAGAAAACTCGTATATTTTTCCTCTCGTCTATGGCCAGCATGCCCAAGGATGACAGCTCATGCAATGTAAGTTGTCCTTTTTTTTCATGATCCGCACTTATGTATGCCCATAAATGGTGCCATTTTCCTTTTTTGAAAAGCCACTGCCTATTAGTAGTTGAGGGAATTTTGTTCGGGCGAACAGAAGTCAAGCAATCGTCGTTACCGTCGATTAATATTTCTTTTCCTACCATTGCCGGTATTGCCAGATCATCATCAGTTGTGTTCTCACCCATAATCCATATCATTTTCCAGTTTATCCCGTTTGAATTCTTTTCTCCCGGGAAATAGTTATTCTCAGGTAAGTATTGCCACCATGAAATAAAGAGCTGCCTCGTCCCATTCTCATCAAATTTTGCTTCCAGCAAATTCCGATATCCACTGCTCATGTCCGCCTGCGCAGCTAATGAACCGGAAACACAGGTTTGGTTGGAATAGTAAAAATCTCCCTCCCTTCTATGCCATCCTCCTATTTCGCAACTGCCGGCCCCAGTGTCCACTTTTTCGCTGTTTTCTCCTTTTTCAAATCTTTCGAACAGATGTATGTTTGGCCCATGTCTACCGAACCCGACCCCCTCAATGACGGTTCTTTCCGGTGACTGCAGACGCCTGACATCGTAAATAGCTACATCACTTTCGGCAAAGGATAAGAGTGCAAATACCGCCGAAAAGTAAATGGAGGTGCAAAATTTCAATTTGTATCTTTCTAACCGCCACATCTCATTTTATTCTTTCTTTTCTTTTATTCCTCACTGAATGCTTTTGCGGCGACTTGCCTCTTCTTACTCTTTCTTGATAATTTTCGCACACGTTCTTTAAGCAATGTAATTTCCTCTCTATTTACAACACCTGAGAGCACAACGGCCACGATATATCCTGAAAACAAGAGAGATCTGACGGCAATACTCATGATAATATCTTCAGGGGCAAGAAATTGTGCCACCGCATAAGTCAGTCCAGCAAAGAAAAAAACTTTATAAATATTGAAAAGCTTGTAATCGACAGGATACAAACGCTGGGCAAACAGATAATTAAGAACCACGGTAATGAGGTATGAAGTATTAAGTGAAATCAGAGCACCCCAAATCATATATCTTGCAACGAGCAAAAAGTTTAAACCGATATTTACTGACCCCGCAATTATGTTTACTAATGTTATAACTTTTGTTTTCTTCTCTATCATAATACCTGTTTCAAAATGATACTTTAACCCGAATATCAGCATGCCCAGAGCATACAAGGGAACATATTTCGCGGCATCATGAAACTTTTCATCAGTCATAATTCTTACGATATCTTCCGCGTATATCGACAATCCAAGCCCGGCTGTTCCTATAACAAGTACATAGTAGCGCAATACCGATGCGTAAACATTTTTTGCATTTTTTTGCTTCATAATTGCGAATCTATGGGGTAAATAGCTCGCAAGAAATGGAGTCGTCATAAGTATGTGCAAGGAGGTGCCTATTTTCTGGGCTAGCGTATATAAACCTGTCTGCAGAGGTGAAAAATAGAAGTTTATGAAAAACTTATCAGATTGATTTACCAGCACTCTTGGTATACTAGAGAAGATAAGTGGGTAAGCAAACAACATTATATCCTTTGCAATACGCTTTGAAAAACCGATTCCGGTTGTAAAAAGTATAGGTATTGTTAAGATTATCGCGTAAGTGGCCTTTGTTATCAAGGTAGAATAAAAAATGCCGATCACTCCGCTTTTGTATACTACTACAAACAAAATATTCAGCGATATTAGCATCAGCAAACGTGAAAAGGATACCGCGACGTACCTTTTGGAGGCGGCTTTTATTCTCATATAGGATAATCCGATTTCAACATTCAAACCAAATACCATAGCGGTTGAGCCGACTACGAATACCATTGTGTATTTTTCTGTATCAAAAATCAATTTTGATAATTGCGGCGAAAACAGTAGAAGCAAAACAAGTCCAAATGCGGAGAATACAAATGAAAGCAAATATGAAGTTGATATCACCATTTTACGATTTTTTTCGTCTTCCATATCGTAATAGAATCGTGCCGTGGCGGCATTCACTCCCAATCCCAGCACTATCCCTATCAACTCCATCGTAATATTTACAAGCGACATAATTCCGTAATCGGAAGGTGATAAGTACTTTGTATATACGGGCAGAAGTAAAAATGAAGCTGCCTGAGTGGCTACCGCACCAATGCCGTAAATGCTAGTATGCTTTAGAAGAAATTTGAATTCTTTTATTTCCAAGATATACCTTTCCTTTTTATCCCTTTCTTGGCTGCCAGGTCACCATTCTTCGACCCCTTAAAAATTTTATGAACGCCTGCATTGAAGCTTTGTTTATCAATATGAAATAGTAGGGAAAATTCAAAAGCGGTGAGCGTATTCCAAGCTTTTCTGCGGCGGGAGTAACAAAATATGTAAGGTACAGCAGGCTCTGAAATACAAACAGCGCAGTGTACACCGCACCATAAGGTGTCAAAAAAGCGTTTGCCACATATGCAGCTATCATAAATAAAAAGGTCATATAACGAAGAATTTTATGTGATAAAAGTTGCCATGCGAATATAAGATTTCCGAATGGTGATAATAGTTGTCTCATATCCAGCAGCCCCCAAAAAGCTCTTAACGCAACGCGTACACGCATCCGATATTCATCATCGGACTCTTTAAGGCTGTATTCATTTAAAATTGCTTCAGGCTCGTATACAACACGAAATCCCTGCTTAACGACTTGAAGAGGCTCTACAAAATCAGGTAATTGATCTGCTCGCATCGGTATGTATAATTCTTTACGCATGGCATCTACACCACCGTCAACTCCTACTACCGATCCGATTCTTGTTTCCTGCCTGCGAAGTAAATTTTCATACTTCATATATGTAGAACATCCGTCCCCAATCGGCCGTCCGTCCTCATTAACATATATCATTTTTCCTGTAACATATCCTACTGAAGAATCATTGAAATTGGCTACCAGCTTTTTTATTGAATCTGATGCGTGGATTGAATTGGCGTCGGAAAAAACCAAAATTTCCCCCTGTGCTTCCCTTACTGCTCTGTTTATCGCCAGAGTTTTACCGCCTCGTTTTTGTTGACGTAATAGTTTTACGCCTCGGGTTTTAAATGATTCTGCAATTTCATCTGTTTTATCGGACGAGCAGTCGGATACAACGATAATTTCACGTTTTTCCTTTGGATAATCCAGTCCCAACTTGTTTTCAAGTGTCTCTGCTATAAAGCTTTCCTCATTATATGCTGCGATAATAATACTGACAGTGGGTACATAATTTTGGTTTTTTTTGACATCTCTTCTCAATATATACCCCATTATAGCTGCAACAAGCGGATAACCCATATATATGTAAATGATAATTATCACTGAAACCGCCATCGTTAAAAGAAGAGCCAACTCATTCGCACTCATTCAAAAACCTCCTTCTTTGTGATCTCTCTTGCAAGTGATGACGGATAGAGAATGCTTATATATATCTTTTCATACTCCGCAAACATCTTTTGCGTTGAATACTCCTTTTTCACCAATTCATATGCTGCCCGAGCGACTTTTTTTGCTTCAGCCTTATTTCGTTGTACGTAAGCCATCAGTTTTGCAGTATGCTCAGGATCATCCTTTCTTATGTAATATCCGGTTTCCCCATCTGAAAGGATTTTTGGAATATTACCAACTTCAGTACTTATAATAGGTACCTGAGACGATGCTGCCTCAAGAAAAGACATTGGCAGACCTTCATCTTTGGATGTCAGTACAAATGCATCAGAAGCCCTAAGCAGGTCGTCGATATCCTTTCTAAACCCCAAAAGTAAGACCTTTTCAGAGAGATTATTATTCTTAATTCGCTGCTCCAATTTCCCTTTTAACGGCCCTTCACCGACTATTATAAATTTACTATTTCCTTCGCGATTGTTTATCTTACCAGCAGCATCTATAAACACCTCATGATTTTTCTGTTCATTCAGGCGTCCCACAGTCGTATATACGAACTCTTCTTTTACAATTCCCAACTTCTCACGTATTCTGTTTCTTTTTATTCTATCATTCTTATACTTTTCAACAAATATACCATTGCCAATTATCTTTATTTTTTCAGCCGCAATGCCCTTTTTTATCAAATGCTGTCTGATCGGTTCAGACACAGCTGTAATAGTGGGAAAGAACCTGTATAAAAACACCTCTATTGCGGTCATAACATGAAACTTAAAAGGACGCTTATCACGAAACCACAAATGGCATGTTGCCGTTACGGATATTTTCGTCATTCTGTTGAGAATATATCCATAAATTGAAGGCTTATAGCCGTGTGAATGTATAAGCGCGACTTCCCACTTCGTTAGTTTTTTGGCTGTCGCAATAAGGTCACTTAACATACTTGTATTTCGAACTACCAGTTTCTTTGCATCTATTCCAAGATCTAAAGCTCTTTGGTACAGTTCATTCTCTTCTTCTTCTCTTTTTACAATACATCCAACCAACGGTTTGAATACATCACTGCTTTTCATCTGCAAGGACAAATTCAACAACACGGTTTCGGCACCATACAGCCCTTCACTTTCAATAAAATGCATGATAACTATTTTATTCATGCTATTATCCTTCCCGCTTGTTTAGTTTACAGATAGAAAAGCGATATTTTCCGGACGGCTCAGGTAGAATTTCATTAACCAGCCTAAGATCGACGCGAGCTTTTTCCTGGAATAATTCATTGAAATATTTCATTAGCTGTTGCTTAGTATCATGGTTATATCCTTTAGCCGGCACAACATTTATTATCAGAGCATCCAATGATTCTTGAACTATTTGCATTTGCTCTATGCCGGCATACTTTGTCAATGTATTTTCAATCAAGGAAACCCCTGCCACACGGGACCCGTCGTGACGAATAAGGAAATCTGCGATTCTTCCTGTTACGCTCCCCATGAGGGGCAAACCTCTTCCGCAGCTGCATTTGCGCTCTATCGGCACCCCGATATCTTCAACCTGGTATCGTACGAACGGCATTGCTCTATTCATAAGATCGGTCACAATTATCTTACCACCCTCACCCTGTTTTACGGGAGAACCGTCATCATTAAGGAACTCTACATACAAATGTTCTATATTTAAATGTAACCCTTCATGGTATTCGCATTCCGACGATATCAGGCTCACCTCCTCACAGCCATACCTATCAAATACATCTGCATTAAAACTCTTTTGTATCTTCGATCTTTCATGGGGCATCAACATCATAGACGTTGATACAATCCCCTTTGGCCGTATTTCCTCGATTCCCAACTTTTCTACCATCTGTGCAAGAATGAACAAAGAATGCGCATGACCGAAGAGGATGGTTGGCTGCATTTTTTTCCATTGTGCAGCAAAAAACTTTACCGAACTGTCGGTAATATCCATTGTATCAAGATAGATCGTCGGTTTTAGCAGGAAATATCGAGCCTTCTCTTTTAGAGTTTTGGGTAGTTTTGGATTTCCCCAAACTGCACCAACTGGCTCCCCATATTTCCATCCAGACCACTGATCATGTCTCAAAGCAACGGCATTGCGCATCTCGCTGCATTCCTCAGTTATATATAAATCCAGGGCCTTTCCTGTCGATCCGCCTGTTTTAAAATGCATTAAGTCTGATGTATTGAAACCGTTTGTAATAAGGTTTAAACCCTGTTCCCTTACATCATTTTTGCTTAAAACGGGAACACCTTCAAAATCTTCCTTTGACTTAATATCACAAGGATGAATACCTGCCTTGTCCAGACGGTTACGATAAAACAAATTTTTTTCATATATATAACTCAAGAGTCCACGTAATTTCTCCCATTGTCTTTTATACAACTCGTTTTCGGAAAGATATTGAGTTTTTTCAACTTCCTGCCAATATTTGTTTTTCGGACTTCCGGTAATCTTATCAATAATCGGATCAGCCAAAGCTCTTCTTAGCATTGCCGCAGTGGATTGTTCCATTGCTTTTATTCTCCCTCTTTCCATAGTCGTTCAGCTTATCATAATACATTTGCAGCTCTTGGATCGATCGCTTCCATGAAAAATTTTCTACAATGAATTCACGGGCATTCATTCCCAATTTTTTTCGCAGTTCGCTATTTTGCGCCATTCGCACTAAAGCCTCAGATAACTGGTGTACATTTCCCGTCTCCACAAGAAATCCACGCTCGTGGTTGACCAATTCAACGTTTCCACCTACAGCGGTAGCGATTACTGGTAAACCGAAAGACATATATTCGATTACAGCATTTGATAACCCTTCCCTCTCCGAGCAGTTCACTCCTACATGTATGTTTTGAAGATAAGCGGGTACATTTTTCACAGCACCTGTGAAATCTATTGCATCTTGTATGCCTAGTTCTTGGCTGAGATTTTCCAGTGCTTTGCGTTCCCTACCTTCACCAATTATATAACCCTTAATCTTTACACTCCCATAATCATTTCTCACTTTTGCTACGGCCTTTATGTATGTATCTATTCTTTTAACAGGTGTCAAACTGGCTACGATTCCCACACGCATACAGCCTTCACTATCCTTATGGTTTTGGATTATAGAGGGTGTATCATACTGTTCATGTTCTAAGTTTACCCCATTATATATAACTTTTATTTTACTTTCCGGCACTTTTTCGGCAGATCTTACAAAATCAGAAACCTGTTGTGAATTGGTGAGGATACCCGTATACCACCTGTTTATCACCGGGTATAACTTCTTATAAAGATGGTGATACCATGGTCTTTTTTTGTCAAGTCCTATATCTCTCTTACTGGCGATTAATAAGGGAGGATTTACCATAAGTCTTGTTGAAAAAAATGCAAATATTCGCGAATCCTCAAAGAATGCCTGAATTATATGAATACCATAATCCTTTATGTTTTTCCTGAATATAGCGGTAACGGATATTATATTCGGCTTTATGAATCCCTTGAATCCAAGAATAATCGTTTCACACGGTAATTCATTCTCATTCATCCATGATGAATTCCTCAAGCAAAACAAAACAGGTCTATATTTTTCCCTGTCCAATCTCTTTATAGTTTCCAGTAATTGCCTCTGAGTACCTTCAGTGTCACAACTTATGGTATCAATTAAATATCCTACGCCTTTTATTTCATATGTTTTGTTTTTGTTATTATGAGGAACAAATATACTGCCGCGGTTATTGTTTATCATTTTATTTTTTTCCAGAGATGAAATGCCGATTTTAAGCAATCCTTTTATTGAATTCAGAGTGAACTGTGGGTAGCGTATTGCTTTCATATAATACTCTGTAGACATCATCCTGTTTTGCTCATAAAGCTGGCGTGCCCTATTATAATATGTAAAGCCACGCGCTTTTCTTACAACAGCGGATGATATATCACCCTGGTGTTCTTGCAAGAATTTCTCCATGATTCGATCTGAGCACTGGTGACGAATCGGTATATTACCCGACATCTGGTTTTTGTGTCCTATCCGATACATCAAAAGCGGTTCATCACAAAATTCGAATTTATAATCAAGAGACATGCGAAGCCAAAGGTCCCAATCTATGCCCATGGACAGAGATTCATCAAAGGCACCAACCTTTTCTACACACTCTCTCCTTACTACAGCTGATGAAAAAGGTACAAAATTGCGCAGAAACATCATCTTTGTGATTTTTCCTCTGTATGGTCCTAGAAAGAAGCCTTCTCTTTTCTTTCTATGTGAATTCCCTTTACTGTCAATGTATGTTAGCCGCGAATAGACAACGCCTATATCAGAATTGTTAAATAGAGGCATTTGTTTTTCCAATTTAGTTTCCAGCCATATATCATCAGCGTCAATGAATGCTATGTAACGGCCTCTTGAATGCGTAATACCCCTGTTTTTCGCATATGCTTGTCCTCTGTTCTCCTGCCGTAAATAAATAATTCGACCGTTGGGAAGAAAGTCCTTTATACGCTCATCGGAATCATCTTCTGAACCGTCATTTATGATAATAAGCTCATAGTTTTGATAAGTCTGTTTAAGCACAGAGTCAATAGCATCTTTGACATAATTACCGTAGTTGTAACAGGTGAGAACTACACTTACTAAGTTTTTCTCGTTCATTTCACTATCCAGTCATTTTTCTAATACTTTTTCATTCATTTTACCATTTTCGACAATCCATTTATTGGTCGAAAGGTTCCTATTTTCTACCAGTCTTTTCGATTCTGATATTAACAAAGAAGCATCTATAGACCAGTTATAGCGTTTCCTTACGGCATTCATTCCGTTTGGCGCATCGGTTTTCTTTTTTTCCTTTACTATATCAATAAGCTGTTTTGCCAAATCACAGCTGTCGCCTGCTTTGAAAGTATAGCCGTCTCCGATTTGTTTAATCAATCTTTTCATCGGCTTCACATCAGAGCAAATCACAGATTTATTGTAACTCAAAAAGTCAAAAAATTTGTTGGCTATTGTATGATTTATGTGTTCGGTAGCATGGAAAGGAAGCAGACCGATGTCTGATGCCCTAATGTAATCAGGTATATTTTCATGATCAACCCATCCGGTGAAGTATACATGATCTGATAAGTTTCTATCCAACACATGTCGACGGAGACTATTTTCAGCCTTACCGCTGCCGACCACAACCAGTGCAATCCTGGGTATTTGTTTTTTCGCCTCCTCCACAGCATCGATCGCAACCTCAAGACCCCTTCCGCCAATGATGAACCCCACATACAGTACAACAAAGCGTCCCTTAAGAGAATGGAATATCTCGGGTTGTGTACCCGACAACACTTTCAATCTATCCAAATCGGGAGTGTTATGAACAACAAATATCTTTTCTTTTTCGGCCCCTTTTTTGAGCAAACGTTCCGCGGCTTCCGAACATACTGTAATCACTCTGTCCGCCGCTTTTATAGTAGCCCATTCAAGAAATGATGCGATCATGACATTTCGTGTTACCAAATGCGAGATCTGGAAAGGTTCATAGGCGCGCCGCTGCTTGAGTGTAAGTGGGTACGGTTCGGCCATGTCTATTATAACCGGTACTTTCAGAAATTTTCCAGCCAAAATTCCTGCCATAGCAAGGGGGAGATCTCTTACGATAATGAGATCGCAACCGCGGGCCTGACGCAGTAAGTTTAATATCCAAAACGGATTAAAAAACAGGGTTATATTTATAATAGAGCGCAAAGATTTTCTTTCGGAGGACGGCATGCGTCTAATTTTGATCCCGTTGTATTCGGCGCTTCGAGGCTCATCACGCAGATTCCTGGCAAATACGGTCACCTCATCACCGGTGCGCTTAAAAGATTCGGCAATTTTTTCGATTCTTATGTCCCAGGGAAATTCACAGTCATAAACTAAAAGAATACGCATACTTATAAGTCCTGTTAATCGCCTGCGGTTAAAACGGATAACCCCGGATCTTCACCTTTTGTTTTTTGTTCATCCAGATCTCGGGTAAACTCGGAGGTACGGTTTTCGGCAACACTTCTCATTCCGTTCAGGGCGATAGCCGTTCCGGCAGCAAACCACCAGTATATTTCATACAAATCCATTCCGAACATGCCCAAAGCAAGTCTAACAATTACAAATGTTAACATGGCTGAGCATATTGCCCGCATGAATCGAATATTCTTAAAATGATCTTTTAGGGTAATATCCGATTCCCCGCCACTTTGATTTTCCAAATACTCGGAAAGAAATTCCTCTTGATCTTTTAAATTGATGTGGTTTGATCTTAGGATTCCGATCAGTGCCCCTATAAAGAGAAAAAAAGCAATAAACCCCTGAACCCCCAAATTTGTTGCTACCTCAAGGTATAAATTGTGCGTATCCTGAACACGATTAAACATCTGCTCACGTACTGCCGGAAACGCTCCAACCCCTACCCCTTCCGGATACTCCCTAAATACCTTCCAAGCATCCTTAAGTATTTGAATACGACGTTGGGCTGAATTTCCCTCCGCTTCCTGTAAGGTGAATATTGATGTGAATCGATTCCTGTATTGAACGGGGGTAAATATTACAGCCATAATAAGCAGCGGCAATGATATCGCTGCCCAAAGTTTTTTCCTCCTTGATCTCATGAACAGAACTGTCATAAAGAATGCTAAAGCCACGTAACCAGTTCGTGATCCTGTAAACAGGATAATGTTAATGGAAAATACCGTCAATACCGCAAGGCCGATTTTCCCTACCTTTCCAACGACTGGATAAAGGTAATAGATGAAGGGAAGGACACCGACTGCAAAACCGGAGTATGAATTGGGATGATGATACAGACTGGTACTACCGTGTAATCGTAAAATTCCCTGATTCTCCCACATCATATTTCCCGTCAGCACACCATAGACCCCCTCCTGGCCCATCTTTGCCCATGCAAGCATGAAAGTAAATACGAACCATTTAAGATCACGGGGACTTTTTACGAATGCGGCGATAAAAAGCCCCATCATACCAAACTTTACAACTCGATTCCAGAAAACATTCACGGAATGATCAAAGGCGTGAGAGAAAGGAATCTGGATTGCTACCATCGCAAGATATAGAACTATAAATTTCACAAGTGGTGAACTCACCGGTATACCCACAAAAGGCAGGAGCGCAACTAAAATGAGTCCAAATACAAACTCCAATCTCACAGCTCCAATCTCAGGCCACCGTTCGCCAACTTGTAAATACCATATGAAAACATAGCCGCAAAACATCATTAGAAGAATGAACGGCACCCTCTTGTAGACCACTTGACTTTCCTCTATCGCAGTTTCTTGCCTTTTATCCATAGTATCGCACACATTCCCACTTGACATTTTACATTATTACACTCACTGCATGATAAGATGGCGCAAAAAACGTACCAGCGCCCCCTTTTAACCTTCAGAGGTGAATATCAATTCGTTTTCATGTACAGTACAGTTTGCTCTTTTTCCGGGAATGGTTTTAAAATTGGGAAACGAACCTGTCAAAAAAAGCGAAACTTTTCACATATTTCAGGCATTGTGTTTGCTTTAGTATGGATTTTGGTTTGTGAAGTTGAAGCGGATCTGTCTAAAAAAATTAAATGATCTTTTCCCAGAAGATATGATCATTTCCGAATTCGAGGGGGTAAAAATTGCAAGCAGGGTGGCAGCGCAAAGCAAAAGATTTATTCTGGCATACTCTTTATTATTGTGGAGGATTCAATCTTTTGCATTCTTTGAATGGTAATGCGAAGATTCTCATGTATCACAGGTTCAGCGAAAAGCCGTCTTTCCGAAAAATTAGTTTGCAGACGTTTGAATCGCAACTACGCCTGATAAAAAAACATTTCGAAATTATATCGCTTGGGGAATTTGTATGCTCTCTAAAGCGCGGCATCAGTCCTGGTTCCAATACGGTCGTACTGACTTTTGACGACGGATATCAGGATTTTTATTATTATGCTTTTCCCTTGTTGCAAAAGTATAGCCTGCCTGCAACTCTTTTTGTGACGACCGATTTTATTGACGGGAAAATGTGGATGTGGCCGGATGTGCTTGAGTATGCATTTTTACACACTCATAAGCGAACGATTCATTTACCTTTGGGGAATATTACTTACCGCTTCATGCTTGATTCCTATATATCTCGAATCAACGCATGGAATACGATTGCCGATCATTGCCTAAAAGTGAGTAACCTTGACAAATTTGTAATCATCGACACTGTTACTAGAATATGTGGTGTGCAAATACCGCAATACCCAGTATCGGACTACCAGGCATTGAACTGGGATCAGCTGCGATACATGTCACATCATGACATAGAAATTGGTTCGCATACAGTTACACATCCGATACTCAGTAAAATGGAAAAAGCTGAGAACCTATCATATGAGATAAACGCTTCCAAGAAAAGGATTTCCGATTGTCTTGATGTTGATGTAAATTCCTTCGCCTATCCAAACGGGAATTTAGGAGATTATAACATGCTTGCAAAACAGGCCATAAAGAAAGCCGGCTATGAATGCGCGGTGGTAAGCTATCCCGCTGCCCCCGGGCCGAATACGGATTCTCTTTTCGAATTGGGACGCAGTTCAGTTGGGGAGGATATCGTTTGTTTCAAAAAGAAAATCTATAATGTGGAAAAACCATATATACGCTTCTTTTCCCCCGGGTTGAGCACTCATGATTTTCGCAATACCCATAACCCGCTGATTGAAACTCAACCGGACAGGCGCACCGAAAAGTCAAGCGACAGGCATTTTTCTTTAAACATGATTTCTTCAAAAAACAAAAAATCAGCTCAGAGGAACGTATGAATCGAATATCTCCCGAAATAGTAAGAGCCGAACCGGCTCGAGAAAAGGATAAGATCAATGCATTATGGGAAAAGAACTTCGGCAAGGATTTAAATGCCAGATATAGCTGGTTATATGAAAATGAACGCTCACCCGCACCTTTTGTTTTCACCGCTGAATCGGAACAGTCGGCGGTCGTGGGTATGATTGCCCTCATGCACAGGAACTTTTCATTCAGAGAAAAGGATGTGCCCGGTGGACAAACTATTGATTTTATGGTAGATAAAGAATACAGAAACCTTTTCACCGCCCTAAAGCTTCAAAAAAGTGTCATCCAGGCTGCACATGATATGAGAATCGAACTGGTTTACGGCTTTCCCAATGAGAAGAGTGAACCTGTTCAAAAGCGTACAGGCTTTGCTGATATCGGTCCCTTTCAAAGATGGGTTAAGGTATTGCATACCGAACCGCGGCTAAGCAAGATCCTTAACAGCAGCCAAGCCGCGAAACCGCTTTCAGCGGCTGCCGATTTTGCATTACACATCGGCTCCCGTGAGTTTTGGCACTCTCATACTAATCAGATTCAGGCATCAATCGAGCAAGGGTTTGACAGCCGGTTTGACGATTTATGGAAATCAGTCAGGAGGCACTATCCGTTGATTGGAGAAAGAAATGCAGACTTTCTTTCCTGGCGATTTAATAACTGTCCTCATAAGAAATACAGAGTATTTTGCATTCACGATAATAATCGGCGACTCCTGGCCTATGCGGTTTTCTTTCAGGAAAACGATCGCATACATGTCGACGACTTTCTCGCCCGCGATGAAAAATGTCTGGATCATCTATTAATACAACTCAGCGCCTTGATGCGCAGATCGGTGGTCTCATCTATTTCATTACGATTTCTGGGAAGTTCAAATGTAGAAGAGGTTCTTAGCCGCAATGGTTTTCTAAGACGTCCTAGTCAAGAACGCTTACTTGTTCATGCATCACACGAACACAATTTTGGATCTTACGTATCCAACAAACAAGCCTGGTACATGACCGAAGCGGACCATGATACATAAAAACTCTCTTGTAGTGGGAGAGGCAATAATCTTTTTCCTCTCATTGCCACGCAAGTTTAGATACTGAGACTTAAAGTTTTGCGATTTGAAGGGAATTTCTATGAACCAAGAGCAGGATAATGATTTTAAGCAACTGAAGGAAAAATTGCCGCAAATGGATATTTCTCAAGTCTATTACCTGCTTCAGGAAACGAATAAAAACACTCAACCCAGGCGGTATAACTTACTCAAAAAACACTTGGCCGAGATGGAAGAGATTCGAAGCGGTTTACTGGGTAAAAGCAATACTTCCCCCGAAAAATATCCCAAGCTCAGCAACGCGGTTTTATTGCTTCTTTTCTTGGTTGCCTTACAGCTTGCGGTAACCATAACGGCGCGGTGGTTAGTTAGCAGGATTGGAATCGGATTAAACAATTCAATCGAGATCGCTATTGCGGGTGTTGCTAATCTGGTTGCTTTCACGACCGTTATCATTTATGCAAGCCGGTATATCGCTTCCGATATAAAGAAAGTGATGCTTATTAATGGATTTAATATTTTTTCCCTTTTTCCACTCATCATTTCCGTAATCGGATTGAGCATCATCGGTTCGGAAATAGATAACCTTATACGCCATCTTTTTCCACCATCCGAACTTATTGAAAAGACGATGAGGGATATTACGACATCCGGACCAGCCGGTATTTTCACTCTGGTTATAATAGCCCCACTAACCGAAGAGTTTCTTTTTAGAGGGCTTTTTCTTCACGGATTTGCACGAAATTATGGAAAAAGGGGCGCAATCATTGCTTCCGCCTTACTTTTTGCTCTAATTCATCTAAATCCATATCAAATGATTCCCGCTTTTCTTGCGGGCTTGTTTCTTGGTTGGATCACTCTAAATAGCGGATCAATATGGCCGGCAATCATCTCACATGGTCTTACAAATGGTCTGCTGCTCCTTGTCAGTTGGCTGCGTCCGGATATTTCCGGTGTAGTTCAACGTGGCGTGTTGGAGTATCAACCTTTGTGGCTGAATGCTCTTGGGGTTATACTTTTGATAGCGGGTATAATGTGGCTGATGAAAATCTTCCAGACTAAAGATATAGAAAGCATCTATTCATAACAAAACATTTTAATGCGATTTTTCAATCTGTCGGTTGAAACATAACGCGAAGAATGAAGACGTTTGAGGCATATCGAACGCCTCGGTCAGAGTGGAACATCAGCCCAGACTGCGGCCCTACGCCTTCCTATGGCGCGCCACAGCGCCTTCAGCACGCTCTGATGGCTCAAGGAATCACTGACCGCCCACCCAACGATCATTTGCGAAAACAGATCGATAATAACCGTCAGATAGGCACAGCCTGCCTTGGTACACAAGTAGGTAATGTCAGCACTTTCAATAGCCATTTGGCCATCTTAAAAAGTCATTTGGACGACGAACGATACATTTGTCTACCACCAAACCATTTCTGGGCATTTTAAGAGCATATTTTGGGGAATGTGATCCTTCATTATAAGCGACGGCTATCATATCTGACAGCTTTTTGGGTAAACTGAGAAGATATAAACAGCTCATATCATAGTTATTGCATATTGCATCTTTTAGTCAGATTATTTATCCTTCTTTCAGCAACATTTTTTCTCTTGCCTTTAAGATGACTTCAGCAACATTGGAAGCACCTTCTGCTTTCAATTAAATTTTCCGCAATATGCGATTGGAAAAATCGAATTGTTTTTAAAATCACTCAAGAAGGGAAATCACACAGATGCTGTTGCCACTATTTCTAAGTACTCTGATTTTTTCAAGCTATCTTTTCTTGCGCTTTTCTCGCAAAGCGACGCCGATTTACATTTCCGCGATAAAGCACACAGGCGACCATTCCGAATGATATAACTGTAAGCCCTTTTAGTTGAAAATTATTGAAATTACAGGAGGTCTTCCAATGACTGAGAAGTCTGTTGATTCCAGCCGCCTTTTCCGTGGCCGCCCAAACAGAAAAAACGACATCGAAAGAGATGATGTCATAAGCCTGAAGATCGATTTAGAAGTACTCGATACCGAAGAGCTGTATAGGAAATATTTCTTGATTGCTAAGAAGTAAGACGCTCTTTTTTAATATATCTTCACTACACTCGTTTCAATCAAGCCGGACACGACCGCTCAGATGAACCGACAGTCTTGTTGAGAACGTAACATTACACACTCTTGTCATAATTCTTGACACAGATGATGCCGTTTTTGTATAATTATAAACGTAGATATTGACATTATTTTGGCAATACTATAGTCCTCTTTTTGCCTCTGGTTAAAATGAGCGGTATCCTCATTTCAAACTTGAAGAGAAACTACATAATCAATTTTGGAATCAAATCTTCAGTGGATATCCGGTTAAATTCGACATTTTTCATCTAAATGTTCTTTTTACCAGGGGTAAATTACATAATTCTTGAAAATCAAGAAAATAAACAGCACCCATATAAAAGGAGATAATATGCCATTGATCCAGCAACGCGAAATGGAAATTACCCGTAAGATTCATCCGGAGCATAACAAATCTCACTGGCGCGATTGGAGATGGCAGATGAGACATGCAATAAAGGATATCGAAACTTTCGAAGAGCTTACCGGGATTAAATTCACCGAAAAGGAAAAGAAGGAATATCATAAGGTCTTAGAGAAGTTTCCTCTCTCAATTACTCCATACTACCTGAGTTTGATTGAAAAGGATAATTACAAATATGATCCTATTTTTCTGCAATCCTTTCCATCTATTCATGAGCTTCAAATTGATTTAAATGATCTTCGTGACCCTTTGGCCGAGGACAAGGACAGCCCGGTTCCCGGAATCACTCATCGTTATCCGGATAGAGTGCTGTTTCATGTCAGTAATACCTGCTCCATGTATTGTAGGCATTGTACCCGAAAGCGTAAGGTCGGCGATATGGATTCGATTCCCGGTTCGGAAGAAATGAAACAGGGTATCGAATATATCAAAAACACTCCGATGGTAAGAGATGTATTGCTCTCGGGAGGAGATCCTTTCCTTTTGTCCGATAAGACACTTGACTGGCTTCTCGGTGAACTCAGCGCAATAGAGCATGTTGAAGTCATACGTATTGGGACAAGAACCCCGGTTGTTCTTCCCTACCGAATAACCGATGAACTGGTTGAGGTACTCAAGAAACATCACCCTGTTTGGATCAATACACATTTTAACCATCCACGCGAAGTTTCGGCCGCATCCAGGGAAGCTTTGCGCAAGTTGGCCGACGCCGGAGTTCCACTTGGCAATCAGACGGTTTTACTTGCCGGAGTAAATGACTGCCCTCGCATTATGCGACGCCTGGTACATAAGCTGGTGGCCAATAGAGTGCGCCCGTACTACCTTTATCAATGTGATCTGTCGGAAGGTCTTACTCATTTCCGCACCCCTGTAGGTAAAGGTATCGAAATAATCGAAAGTCTGATCGGGCACACAAGTGGGTTTGCCGTACCTACATATGTAATTGACGCTCCTGGTGGCGGCGGAAAAATCCCTGTTATGCCTCAGTACATGATTTCGTTGTCTACCAATAAGGTTGTGCTGAGAAACTATGAGGGAATGATAACAACATACAAAGAGCCCGATTCTTATGAACCACAGTTCTGTGATCGTAACTGCGAGACCTGTAAGCTTCAATTGAAACTTGAAGGAACCGAATCCGAAGACGCGAAAAGTATCGGCATAGAAATGCTTCTGGCCGATCATGACGACACAATTTCTCTTGTCCCCGAAAATAACGATAGGATGTCTCGACGCGAAGACGATTCGGAGGATTAAGAATGACATGGACGCGTCACCTCTTATGCTTTCTTTTCCTTAATCTTTTTCTCCTACAAACGGTTTCAGCAGCGACCGAGAGCTTCTCGGTCGCTCTTACCGGAAAATATCCACCTTTTAGTTTCTACGATAAGGATGGTGAACTTTGCGGCTTTGATGTTGATGTTTCCAAAGCCGTAGCCAACGATCTCAATCGCCGTTTAGAGATCATAACTACCGAATGGGACGGAATACTCGCTGGTTTGCTTGCCGGAAAATTCGACGCGATCATCGGTTCCATGGCGATAACGCAGGAGCGTTCGAAAAAGGTTACCTTTTCGCTTCCTTACTATGAATCCGGAGCGCAGGTTTTTATTCATCGTAATAACGTAAACCGTATCACCGGAATAAAAGACCTCGAGGGTAAAAAAGTAGGGGTTGTTCTTGGCGAAACCTACGAGCATTACTTGCGAAATAACCATCCGGAAATTTCGGTAGTGGCATATAAAAGCACTGTCGACATTTTCCAGGACATGAAAAACGACCGCCTTAGCGGCTTTCTCAGCGATCGATTAGTCGGAATGTATCAGATCAAATCGGCAGCCATGCCGTTTGTTCCTGCCGGTGAACTATTATATAAGGAACAAATGGGTATTCCGGTCAAAAAAGGAAAAATTGAGATTGTCAATGCAATCAACGCCTCTTTACACCGCCTACAATCCAATGGGACTCTTGGTTCCATCCATGAAAAATGGTTTGGTGCGATTGACACAAAAGCCCCCGTCGAGCCTCAGGAGGGGAAAATTCCGACAACGACCTCTTCCTCGGCATTAGAATCGGCAACGGTTGTCTCGAAATTGATTCAGGGTTTTGCCGTGACCGTTGGGATTGCGCTCATTTCCCTTTTGCTCGGTTTTGGGCTTGCCATTCCGGCAGGTTTAGTTTTACACGCCGAGCCCAAAGGTTGGTATCATATAATAAGGGCGATAACCGATTTTATTAGAGGAACACCTGTTTTGATACAGCTGTTTTTTGTTTATTTTGGTGCGCCTCAGATTGGGATTTCGATTTCTCCCATCACCTCCGCTGTTATAACACTTACAGTAAACTCTTCCGCCTATATGTCGGAGGTTATTCGATCGGGGTTAATGGCGGTAGATAGAGGGCAAGCCCTTGCCACAAAGGCCCTTGGGCTTAGTCGACTGCAATCATTTCGACATGTAATATGGCCTCAGGCTTTCAGAGTTGCCATGCCGCCGCTTGTCAACTCATCAGTAGCACTTTTAAAGGATACGGCACTGATTTCCGTGATATCGGTCAGCGAAATTATCCGCGAGGCACAATCCATCATCTCCGTGACCTACAATCCTATGAAGTACTACCTGATTGTGGCGATCATGTTCTTTGTTTTGACCTATCCATTGATGAAACTTGCGGGCAAGCTGGAGAAAATCATAAAAAGTAAGGGATTTACCGCATGATATCAATCGAAAATTTAACCTATTCTTATATATCGGGAACCCCGGCACTTAATAATGTGTCGGCTACATTGCCGGATAAAAGCAGTATTTCGGTTGTTCTGGGAGAAAGTGGATCAGGCAAGACAACCTTCCTGCGTTGTTTCGGTAAATTCATAAAACCTCAAAATGGACGCATATTGGTTGACGGTACTGATATTCGGCACATTGATGAAAAACATTTCAGAAAGAAGGTAGGGATAGTTTTTCAGCGGCTGTATCTGTTTCCCCATTTATCGGTGATGGGAAATCTTACGCTTGCGCTGGAAAAAGTTGCTCACCTCCCCAAAAAAGAAGCGCGGGAAAGGTCCATGGGAATGCTTCAGAGGCTGGGAATCGAACAACTGGTGGAGAATTATCCCGTTCAATTAAGCGGCGGTCAGGCACAAAGAGTAGCCATTGCCCGAGCGCTGGTTCTTAAACCTCGGTATCTGCTTTTGGATGAACCGACCTCCGCCCTTGACATAAACACAACCAGAGATTTTGGAGAATGGCTGGTTCATTTGCAAGAGCGTACTAAGTTCATTATTGTCACTCACGACATTCCTTTTGCTCAAGAAGTCGCCTCTGACGGCATCCTGCTGGAAAAAGGCAAAATTAAAGACTGTGGGGATATTGCGGATATAATTGAAACTTTTACGGTTCTTCACCAGTCGGCACAAACCGCAAATAACGCATAAAAGACTACTTTTTTCTCTCTTTTATTGTAACTTGGCCGGATTAATTCGGCACGTGTATTAGGAATTACTATGAACACAACAACTGATAAAATTATTAATGTAGGTAAATCAACCATTCAGCATGGGGAATATAATGACCGTATTTACCTGATGCATCTGGCTCCGGAAGATCTCCCGCAAATTCTTCATACGCTGGATCAGATAGGTGAAGAAAATGATTATTCCAAAATCTTCGCAAAAGTGCCCCAAATTGCGCTATCGGATTTCGAAAAAAACGGTTATGTAGTTGAAGCAAAGATTCCTACTTACTTCGAAGGTAAAGGCCCTGCCTTTTTCATGGCAAAATACATGAAAGAATCACGCAGACAGGCACATAGTAAGAAAAGAATTGCAGATGTTCTGGACAATGCCCAAAAAATCACTCCCCCCGAACAATTACCGCAATCGGTGTCCGGTTATGGCGTTTCCGTGTGTAGGCCGTCGGAAGCAAACGAAATGGCCAAAGTGTATGGAATCGTGTTTGACTCATATCCTTTTCCTATCTATGATCCCGCCTATATTCGTGAAACCATTGAAGAAAATGTCGTATACTTTGCCGTACGTCACCGGGGTGAAATTGTAGCTCTCTCTTCGGCCGAAATGGATACTCACGCACGAGCCGCAGAGATGACGGATTTTGCTACACTCCCTGAATTTCGCGGAAAGAGTCTGGCCACAGTTCTTTTAGGTCGCATGGAAGAGGAGATGAGAAGTCGAGATATTCCGACTGTTTATAC
Organism: uncultured Fibrobacterota bacterium; assembly: GCA_964586285.1. Lineage (GTDB taxonomy): Bacteria > Fibrobacterota > Chitinivibrionia > Chitinivibrionales > CAYFVL01 > CAZPHU01. The sequence continues at coordinate 74,400 of CAZPHU010000001.1, forward strand.
AATCGCAAGAGCAATGTCCTTTGGTATGAACGCCGTTTTTGCAAAACACGGCTATGTTTTTGATGGAACTCTTATTAACAATACAAATATCAGCGGACAGATAGAAAGTATGAATGTGTGGTGGAAAAAACTGTAAGCGCGGTATGTCTGAATTTTCTTGCAAGAGAATATGATCCCGCTTAAAAATCTTGTACACAAAATAGACGGCCGGCAGGGTTAGAGCACCCGACGGCCGTTGGTCGTTTTCGGCAGTTCACTCACTAAAAAATACTGGATAATACCATTTTTTTTGTGCGATTTTGCATGAAGAGTAATATTTTACATAACATGAGAAGAAACACCTACCTTTTCAGCCGTTTGAAAAATAGTTCTAGATTGGTGAATACCCAATCGGATATGAAGAAGGCTGTCTCAGCACGACACGGATCAGAGAAGACGCATGCGACTGGAAAGGAATAAAAATGAAAATTCTCAAAGCTCTCCTTTCGACTCTGCTGCCGTTTTGCCTGTTCTCTCAAGTACCTGACTCATTTTACATTGAAAATTTGCGTGTAGTCGAATCACAGGACGATTCGGTTTGCATATTATGGTATACTTCCAGCCCAACAGCCAACAACAAAGTTGTGTATGGTTTGAGCACGCCGCCATCCGAAACAGCTATAGAATCAGCACATAAAGAAATAGCTTCAAAATTCCACACTGTTAAAATCGGCGGGCTGGAGAATAAAAGAAAGTATTATTTCTATATCGAATCGGATGGTAAAATAGACGATAATGACGGTACTTATTATACGTTTACCTCCCCAACCGATCACCATGACATTTATGCGGACGCCTATATCACCAGTGACCTGAGTGGAACATGGTTCCTTACTTTCCAATTCAAAGATTCAAATTCGTTTATCGATTTCAGAGATACGACTCTCAGATCGCTTGAAACACGTTTTTATTTAAGAGCAACCGAATATCAGATGCGGAATGTAACGGCTGAGCTTGCTAACTTCGGATACGGCAAGTTTGAGCACTATTATAATACGTTGAGGAATGTGTTTCAGGAAATCAAACCCGTTAAAGTAGATGACAGCTATGATCCAAACGACCATACCTATTCATGGTCTTTTAGCTTACCTATTGGCGAAGCACACTATCAGTTTTATAGGAGTGGTGGAGGAAATTACTGTCCTATCGATATAACTATAAATAACATGGATATGAAAGAGCTGCCGAATGGAAATCACTGGAGTTTCAGAGAACACAAAACATCTGATGGTGACCATATGGATTTTCCGGGGATTTCAACTCCAGACAGAAAAACGGTTATTTCTAATCCTTATGTGACTCTAATTAAGGATGATGAAATTATTTGGGGACAGTCTCCCGACGACCTGTATGCTAAGAGACATTTGGATCTGTCTATTTCCACAACGATCACCAGCCCGCTTTCAAATCCGCCCGATCAAAGGCATCAGATGATATCCGAAGAAGAAATGATTCAGCTTACGGGATGGGCTAAAGTAACGCTCGACGGGAAAATTGACGACATATGGGTTAACGGTGTCTCTGTAACTCCCCTATCGGATGCAGTGTGGTATGACCAAACCAAAGATGTTTTTAATTTCAATCTGAATTCGGCAGTGAAGTACGGCCCGAACCATTTCGACATCACATTTTTTGCTGCCCCTTCGAGCGATTGTATGAATTGCACTGGTTCCAGTTATTCGAATCATAGCTTCATTATAGATGTTTTGAAATCCGATTTTCATTTATCCCAAATGTTGATAACAAACAATGGACTGCAAATAGAATCGGATGTAATCACTCCGGATACATCTTCACATTTCACGATCAAGATCAATGACAAAAACAGAGATCAGGATAAAAACCGGATCGATTCACTCTTTGTTGAGATTACGACATCGCGAGGTGACAAATACCTAAACCTGCTCATTGAGGACAGCATATCGAGTGGAAACTTTACCAGTGCCGAGACGTTCAGTTTCGTTTCCGATCCTTCTTTAATGACAGCGAACGACTATTTTGTTGAGCACCTCGATTATGTAACGATACGGTATGAAGACCCTACCGCCCCCTCCGATACTCAGTCGGTTACTCTTATTGTCCAAGATCGGCCTCAAAGACCATCCATTCCGCTAATACCGATTTCCGGGCTTATATTCGATACGGATGGGAACGGCAAAGCCGATCGCGTGGTTATCGATTATTCAAATACAATTGATGAGGCGGGAGATTCAGTTATGATTCCGTTTCCGTCTCCGCAGAGTAGGGTGGTGTATGACAAAACTCGTTTCGAAATAATGGGATCGAGGGTGTTTATCACGGATCACACAGCTTTTCCACAGAACGCTACATCGTTTGCAGGCGTGGAAAAAACTCAAGGCATTCTATGGACCGCATCGGATGACACCCCAAATACGTTCGACATTTTAGAAAAAATAGGGCCTGTTTTAACAGAGGCATTGTTTTACGAGACGCAACACACCGATCGAGACAGTATGTGCATCCGATTATCCGAGGAGGTTTTTTATGAAGATTCGACTGCTGATTCCATGATTCTTATCCGCGACGGTGAAGAGATTATTCTGTCGATAACCGATGTGCGCAAAACTGCGGATACTGAAATCACACTGAGAATAGCAGGTAGTGTGCGCCCGCAACCGGGCGACAGTTTGCGTCTGTGTTCAAGCGAATTTATTTCAGACACTTACGGTAATACTCCACACCCTCAAAACAGGCCTGTTGCAATCACTATAGTTCCCGGCCCACCGTTTATCAGCTCGGGAACATACCACGATGGAAACGGAGACGGGATCATCGACAGGCTGATGTTACGTTTTACAAAGCCCGTAATAACTGATTCTCTAGAAAAGCTCATTTGTGAATGGCAGTCGGAGAGTTTCCTTATACCGAAACAAAATTTGGAAAAAACGGCCGATTCGGTTATTATTGCCGATCTTTCGGGGCTAATTAAAAGCCGATCGACAAATGGTTCCATGAAAATTTCAGCCAAATTTCATGGACACGAGGCTTCCAGCCCCCACGTTATCTCGGACAATGCGGCCCCGGTTATCCTTTCAGCGGTTTACATTCCTCATACGACCAAATCTGCCGGTGGTGAAGCGTCTGGAGACCAACTGAAAATCGAGTTTTCAGAGCCCGTGAATATAAACCAAATCATTTACCCTAAGCCTTTTAACACACTACGAAGAGATTCTGTTAATTATGTCTTTCAAATAGCCCGTTCCGGTGCTCGAAATATAGGCAATACTGTCATTTTCAAGGTAAATGAGATTGATCTTTATCCTCAAACCGGTGATCTCATTAACATTTCGGTAACCGGAGGGATATACGATACTTGTGGAAATGTACAGGATAATCCCCAAAACACATTTGCATCTCTTGTTTCTCAGCCTTTTACGGTTACCTTTAATGCAGGACCCAACCCGTTTACGCCCGGCATCAGTGAGGTACCGGCGGTTCCTGGGCTGACAATTACCTCGGGGACAAGCATAGTGGCTAATTTCAATGGAAATCTTGGTATGTGGTCGTCGGATATAGACGCAAAAATATCCATTTATGACAATGTTGGCAACCTTGTTTGTGAGACAAAGAACAAACAAGATCTTCATTCCCAAGTCCAATACTCAATGTTTCAGCTAAACCCTTCCAAGTTAATCTTCCTATGGGATGGATATTCCAGGAACAACAGAAAGGTTGGTTGCGGAGCCTATTTGGCCGTAGTCACTGTTACCGATCCGTCAGGAAACAGTGTTACAGAAAGAATCACGCTTGGGGTCAGGAGTGAATAGAATTTTTGATTGATTACTACTATTTGCCGCCGACACTTTCATGCCGGTCCAAGCTGCATGACTTCCACCAAAACAGCTCATATCCATTCAAGATAACCGGTTTTTAAAACTATCTTACAGGCAATCGTTGACGAATCAGGTCTCGTCTTTGGCGTCGCGGAATTTTTTTTATTCTCATCACACGAATTTCCCTTAAGTGAGGACGCCTCTTATATCTTCTGATTGCTCGTTTGGTATTTTCTTGATTTTGAGGAACCGGATGTTCATCACGAGCCGAATCAATTAACCCTTGCGGTTCTTTATCAAGATGTTCACGATGTCCATATTCCAGGCGATGGGACGATCGGTGATAAACTATCTTAATTACAGCCCAAACAGCCGCAAGAGTCGTTGTTACTGTCATCCCAAAAATTACCCATTTCGATCTGGCTTTCATATGAATCTCCCTAATCACACAAGTTTGAGATACAAACTCTCTTTCTACTAGCAATTTTCAAACCTTTTTTGGGCACTTTTTTTACCTTCTATCTAATTATGATGCAAATCATTGTGCAAAATTTGCTGCCGAATAGTTATAATAAAAATTAAACCGTTTATCATAAGCATCTACATTTTCAATTTGAAAATGATTGCATATCGGAAAGCTTTTAGAGCTTTTTTAAACCTTAAAGCAACTGTTCTTTTAGATAAGATGGATAAGCCTTTAAGAATCATTGACAGAGGGCACATTATTTGCTCATTATAAACTATGCCCCCACAATAGGAGCCAAACATGACCGGTACGAAAAGAGGGTTTTTGCATAATGGCAGCTTCTCGGCTATGTTCTCGGTTTTGATGCTCAAGAAAAGAGATTCCGATAAGAGGGCGGATAACAACGGTATCGCACCAAGACCAATTTTATCCACCGATGAAGGAGGAAACTTGGTGATAGATATTCGCCTGGACCAATTCAAAGAACTCTGCTCTGTTGGCGGGGCTGTAAACTTTACTGTAAAAGAGGACGGTAAGTCTGTTTTATTAGTTCGTCGGTCAAAGGACACCTTTACTGCGCTTTCCTACCGCGGTACTCATACTGCTAATAGAGTAAAGCGCAGTTATAATCATTCTGTTTTTTACAGCCGATACAAAGCCGTGCGCTCCTTTACACGCGACACGAAAAGTACGGCACTTACCGCCCCGCTTTTTCGTTTAAAAACAATTTACAGACAAAAGCAGGAAACTGTAATTATCGCTTATAAATCCTGACAGCAAAAGGAGGGCGGCATGAAAATACTACTAATCTTAACGGCAAACATTCTTCCCCTGGTTTTGATTCAGGGATATGCGGCCCGATCCTTTATGGAACAATTTCGCCCACCACTTGTTCACGGACTGTTTATCGGTTGGTTTGGTATCTTTTTTGCCGGCATACAACTGTATCTTACATACATTGTGCACGGCAGGTATTTGGGAAAAGATGACTTGCGCTTACGTCGAGGCTCTTTTGCTGTTCCAAATGGAAATTTTCCCATTGAACCGGTACCGATAATGGTAACTGAGAAATCATAGCCCTGCGCGATTAATCATTTGTTTTTAAATGGTTTGCTTCCGAAAAACAAGGACAGCCCGGCGATAATGTCGCAGGTTGTCGCAATGGCTGTCCAATTTACTGACCAACCGGCTTTATTGAGGTTATCTCGATTAGTTTTCCCCACATATGGATTGTGGCCATATCGGTTCGAATTTTGCCCTCGAAGCGAACGGAAAGGCTGTCTTTCTGAAACTGCTCGGGCAGGCTTATCGGATTGTAACGGGATCCGTCCTTTGCTACAATACCATAGAACCCCCCTTCTTGCGCAACAAATACGACCATTCCTTCGGTCTTAACTTTTCCGCCCCCATTGCCCTGGTTGCATCCCCCACACAAAAGGGACATAATCAGGACAACGACAGGCAAAACCACACTCGGTTTTGGCACTCATATCCTCCTTTAAACTCCACAAATATCTCGTAAAGTTTCCGTGTAAAATACACGCATCATCTTACCCATTCGGGCTTATTTGCCAGTCGATAGTATTGAAATAGAGATTAGAAACAAATAAAGGGCAATTACTTTTATGAGGTGAAAAAATGTAAAGTGACAATCGAAGGAGTTGCCCTTTTGGGCAACTCCTTAAATGGAATCAGGAACCCATGATTACTTCGACTTTATGGGTTTTGCCGTCAGTGAAAATAGGAATGACATTTCCTTGGATTTCTTTTCCGTCTACCTTGATGTATGAGATTCCTCTACTTACATGATTAGGATTTTTTACATCTATTTCAAAAGCAGCATCTCTAAACCGTCTGGTAACCGAAAAGCCATCCCACTCTCGAGGAATACATGGATCGATTTCGAGCCCCTGATGATTCGGACGAATACCCAGGATATACTTGGTTCCGGCCTGATAGGTCCAGGATGAAGTACCACTGAGCCAGCTGTTTCTGCCCAGTCCGAACTGAGGATGTTCGTCGGCAAGAATATTCTGTGCATAAACATACGGCTCGATTTCGTACATCTCGACGATATCGTTCTTTGCGGCCGGGTTAATCTGATCGTAGTATTGAAAAGCACGATCACCGTTACCCATCATGGTTTCGGCTATCATCACCCATGGATTCGTATGAAGGAAAATACCGCAGTTTTCTTTTGCTCCGGGAGGATAGGTGGACACACCGCCTACTCCTTCTACAAAGCCGTTATAACCGGGTGTTCCCAGCTTAATACCATTTTCGGTGTTTAAATTTTTATTTACCGAGTCCAATGCCTTCTTTGCCCGCTCCGGTGTGGCAAATCCGGAGAATACCGGCCATGACTGTCCGTTTGTGTAAATCCGGCATACATCATTTTTACTTGATCCAAGCGGATTACCTTCTTTGTCGAAATACCTGATATACCACTCACCATCCCATGCATGTTCATTAACACGCTTCTTCATGGTCTCGTAATATTCTGAATATTTCTTCTCAAGATCGCCGTCATTAAGGTATGCCGCAAGTTCAATCATATCTTTGAGAGCACGCCCATAAAGATTGGCGATAAAGAGAGATTCCGCACCAAGCGGCAGGTTCACGCTGTCGTTCCAGTCGGCATAGCCAAGAAGCGGAAGACCGTGCTTGCCAACATTGTTTTTGGTAAATTCGATTGCTCTCTGAAGGTGATCCATGACGGAACCCTTTTCGACGGGAGAGCCCTTCTTATCCTTTGTATAGTATGGGATTTCTTCTTTGAGATAGTCGTAATTTCCGGTTTCCTTGAGATAGTCGCATACTGCAAGTACTATCCACAGGTGATCATCACCGTAGTAGTCGACAAAATCATCACCGTACTCGCCCGCTTCCCCTATGGACGCTTCCATACTCAACGGATTCATGGAGTGATATGCCGAACCGTTTGTTCTCTGGATGTGAAGCAGCATGGAGATAAGCTCACGTCCCTCTTCCGGCACACTGGGCAAAATTCCAAGCACATCCTGAGCACTGTCACGAAAACCGATGCCGCGAGCCCCCATACCAAGTTGGTAGTATGAAAGGTAGCGTGACCAGTTTTTGGTGATGTAGCACTGACGCGGATTGTGTATGTTAAGCATGTGGTTCATGCTTGCGTTGGGCGTAGTGACCTGCATATGGGAAAGATATTCATCCCAGAAGGACTCCAGTGTTTTCAGTGCTTTTTCGACTTCTTGTTCCGAGCGGAATTTTTCGATCTGTCCCCGCGCCTTTTCTATATTTTCATCCTGCCCCAACTGAGTTATCAGCCTTTTAGTCTCACCCGGTTTTACTTCGCCCAGGTGATGAAGCAAAGCGCCAATGTTATCTCCCCGATGAGCCTGGTAGTTGCTTAATTCATCTTCTTGCAATGCCTTGGGATTACTCCATGTACCGTATTCGTTTTCTCCAAGGAAATTTTTCCTGTCTGTTTCGAATGAAGAAACCGCATGATTCGATGTAAAGTAGTTGATTTTCACATCCCTGTTCATGAACGGATACTGGATCAATATTTTTAGATCCTTATCTTTGTCTACCAATCTGCTGATCATGGTCTGAGGAACCCAGTCGGCGTTGGTAAACTGCATGATAGCCATGGGATGGGTGTACTCGACCACCGGGATCACATCTATTTCCCTGGCCTGTTCGCCAATATTGGTGATTTTTATATCTCTTACCTCACAGAAACTGTCGCGAGGAACAAAAATGGTTACTTCTGTGCGTATGTCGTAAAACTCCGAAACGATACGGGTGTAGCCAAGCCCGACATGGCATTCATACTTATCAAACGGATCGAGAGTCGGCACATAAAAAGGTGAGAATACACGATATCCGCTTTTCTCCTTAACACGCACGTACAGAGTGGTTCCCTTGAATTCGGAGCTGGGCATTCCCTGAATGTACTTGGTGATGCGGTTGGATGCCGGGTCGCCTTTGCACAGAAGAGATCCCCCGGTATGGTCAACAAAACCACCGAACTTCAGTGTACCGATATAATTGATCCACTTGGTAGGCGTTTTGGGATTAGTAATCACATACTCTTTCCGAGGATCGTCAAAATAACCATATTTCATAGATTATCCCTTCCCAAACACTATTTGAATGGTTGTTCTTGCGGTATACAAAGCTATTAAATTACATTTTGGCAACAAAAATACAAAGTGAGAATGATCGGAATTGCCCAAGATCTCTACAAATCAGCCCCACGTGATGCAATAAGATCTCTATAAAAAAAGGCCGAATCTTTAAGGGTCCTTTTAAGCGTCGTGAAATCTACGTGAATCAATCCGAAGCGCTCCTTATAGCCCTGTGCCCATTCGAAATTATCCATTATCGACCAATAGAAGTAACCTCTCATATCGATGTTTTCATCCGTTGCCCGCCGAAGATTTTGCAAATACCGAGCCATAAAATCTATTCTTCCCTTATCATGGACATTGCCGTCAAGGCTGACCCAGTCGCGCATAGAGATCCCATTTTCCATTATGTACATGGGCATCTTATAGCGCTCATGTATAAAACGAGGCGTCCAGTACATTGATTCCGGCACCACGTACCAGTTAAGTCCGGTCATCGGAAATCCGGGACTAAAAGGTATATCTCTGGGCTCTCCATTCTCCCCCGCCCGGGCAGTGTTGCCGTAATAGATATTCACGCCCAGAAAATCTATCCGCTCGGAGATAACCTTCAGATCATCCTGGGGAAATGAAATCATACGATCTCCGAAAACTTTCCCCTCATCCGGATAACGACCGAATACCACAGGATCCAGCCACCATGAGTTGCTCCACAAGTCATCGGAGTGAGTCTCAAACATCTTTTGACGCGCAGCCTGGATGTTCTGCTCGGTTTCATCCTGCGGTATCGTATTTACCGGCGCAACCACATAACCCACATTAGCCGGGCGACGCGCAAATGCCCGGATTGTCTGAACACTCTTCCCATGCGCCAGGAGAACATGATGGGCCAGACGAACGAGTTCGGAGATTTCGTACTTCTGCCCGGGAGCATGTGCCCCGTTGTGGTATCCACATTCGACAAACACCTGTGGCTCATTGAATGTCATCCAGTTGGTTACACGATCCGACAGCTTCTCGACCACAATTTTTGTGTACTGTGCAAACCAGTCGGCACTGCATCGATTGAGCCATCCTCCCCTGCAAAACAGCTCATGTGGCATATCCCAGTGATACAGTGTCACATAAGGATCTATCCCCTTCTCAAGCAGACTGTCTACAAGCCTGTCGTAAAAATCCAGCCCTTTATGATTTACCGCTCCCGTGCCCGCCGGCAAGACTCTCGGCCAGCTGATTGAAAACCGATAGGCCCCAATGCCAATCTGTTCCATTAACTGAACGTCTTCTTTATATTTATGGTAGTGATCGCAGGCGACGTTACCATTCTCATTCCCAAAAATGGCTTGAGGCTTCCTGCAGTGAACATCCCAGACAGATACACCTTTGCCGTCCTCAAAGGCAGCGCCTTCTATCTGGTACGACGATGATGCTGCTCCCCAGACAAACGATTCCGAAAAACTCATCCCTTATTCTTATTCCCTTCAAGCAAACGTAAAAACTAACTCAATGAATTAATTCACGATACCGGTGCAATCCCGGATTACCCATTCGGAAAGATGGAAGGTGGAAATAGCCGCTCCCTTTTAAGCAATTGCTTCTTTTTCCTGAACGAAGCGAACAAAAATACAATCGATGTAAAGAGGTACCATTAAAAATCAGGTAAAGGAGTAAACATGTGAATCAATTTTTAGGAAACTTTATGAACAAATCATCTAATTGTTTTAGAACCCAAGCGGCGGTTGAAGAGAATCATCACTTTGTAAGACCATAGATGAGTATATAAGGGTTTCCCTGAAGCCAAAAAGAGATGCATGCAATTTGTTACGATCTTTACAACAAATACCACGCGTTTCTTTTCTGAGCGAACCTCCAGGGTCTCGGGCACCTTGTGCGCAGCGGCAAAATGCAAAATAGAAGGGAAAAATGCATTGATCGGATCGATCTTGGGTGGACTTTGCGCGACGTTATCAACTTATACCTTTTATTTTCTTAGACGAAAAGTTAAAATGGAAACTAAAGTCCCCAATATTTTTTGGGGATTCTTGAGGTCATGCTGATTCTTATTGATATACACATATGGAATAAACGCGGATACATAAAACGAACTTGAATCCGCTGTTTTGCCAAAAGGAAATGCTCCCATGAATTCACCTTCTATTTGGTACAAACTGGCTATTATTGTTTTCGCATTTTTTCTCTCCAGAGTTTCAGTCCAAGGCTCCACTCCCCACCACGAGTTTACAATCCGTACGGACAGCCTTTTTCTGCTTTCCGATTCAACACAGAAGACCATAGTCAGTGCGCGCAAATCGGCTCGTACGGTCTATCAGGCGACTACGGTAAAAACCATTTCCTGCTCGTTAGAGGAAGCCTTATATGTTTTGGATAATTTCAACCAAACCGCACCTCAATTGCCGTATGTACGTAAATTTAAACATTTAACTGAGGCAATGTCCAAAAAAAATCGGCGCTCGTTTCTGCTTGTGGTGGGAATTCCTCTTGCGGTAAGCTGGTTTGTCGGGGAAATGCCTGAGCCTCAAACAACGGGGGAGGGGGAAGTTTTCTACCGCCTTAACAAGATCGATTGTTCCCTGGAAGCGGCATCCTATGCCAGTCAAACAGGGGGACTGATAAAAGTCAGATACCATTCGTTCCAAATGTATTTTCGTCTAAAACGGATAGGTACAGATCGGACTCGAATCATGCTCACCAGCTTTGTTGAACCAACTATCTGGATTCCCCGCTGGTTGTATAGAATCGTGGCTAAAAAGGTTTTCCCCGACATGTTGTCCGGATTCGAGGAAATTGTTTTTGATAATCGAGGGGAATGAAACTCAAAATAACTGCGCCAAGTATATTAACACCCATGAAGGAATTTTTTCCCATGAAGCTTTCAAATCGTGGCAATTTTAGGGCTTAAATAAATCACTCCAATAGTCGAATTTACCTTGAACAGGAAAATTTTCCTGCCGTCGAAGGCAGGAACGCGCAAAATTCATATTATATTGAGCCGTTTCTATGAAGATGTGTATAATTAGCACGGAATCGCTGGTTTGGTGACTTTTGTGCCGTATCTTCTCACCTATTCCATCTAATTACTCCAAACTCAATGCTCCAAACTCGGTACTTATTATATATATTTATGACATTCAATTTTTCCATCGATTGATTGTTTACAGCCTCCTTCTTAAGGAATAATCGGTTATGCCCAAGAGTTCTATCCGAAATGCTCTGCTTTTTTGTATGCTCGCAGGAAGTGTCGTCTGCCTTTCAGCCCAGAAAATTACAGGTGTTGCGCGGCTGATGTTAAACTCTCCTGCAACACACGAACATAGACAGCAAATCAAAGCTCTTGCTCTGGACAGCCTCAAAGGCTCAATTGTCGAGTGGATGGAACAGACTCATAGACGAGTTCCTGATTCGACGCGCCCAGTCGAGTGGCATCATTTCATGTCTTTTGTCGAAGAGTGTGCCAAATCGGGTGAAAAGGAGTCGTTTGTCGAGCAACGCGAGTGGACTCTGCGTATAGAAGTGGCGCCCGACAGGCTTGTGTCTCTTCTGGACGATCATAACGCCAGGGTTAAGCCCCTGGCACTCAAGTACTGGGCCCTGGCTCAGGAAGGTATAAAACACAACCGCGCTACGGTTATTTTTACCGGCTCCGTGCATACGCTTTATCATGCGCTGGGTTACCTTGGAGCGCCTTTTCTGATAGAAAGAAATAACGAACCCATCGACTTAAAAGAAGAGTCGCGCAAAGCGCTTCAGCAGGTGCTGGACAGCCTCAAAATTCAGTATAGTTCTTTTATAATAAAGGGAAAGCCGGGCAATTCTCCGGATAATTTCGTAACCATAACAGCGGCAATAGATTCAGTTCCTCTGGCGGGTCTTCCTTTCACCGCAAGCCTTCCAAACGGGCGCCATCTATTCAAAGTCCAGACCGGTACCGACGGCACGACTCCCCTTGGCGAATTTTCTATACCATTTGTTCCTTACGGCACGTTTCTTCATATCCAGCCGAATCTGGGGGGAATTGTCAAACCATCCCTTCACTTCGGCCTTGCCGATTTCGGACTTGCTCCCGGAGAGGGACACGATCAGACTTTAATTTTCAATATTGTAAAGCAGTCTTATACATTGGATTACAAGGTTTCGGGTGGAAGTCAGATGAATGTCCCGCAGAATTTCGTCAACGGGCAACTGGTGAGAAATTTCCTTGAGGATTCCTGCAATCTGATCCAGTCCTCAAGCTCCAACCCCTCTGATCTTGAAATCGTAATCCAGACCCAGGTTTCCAGCTACACTTTCGACAGCCGCGAAGAGACGGAAATTAAGGCGGAGGTGCTGGCGAAAGTCAAACAGCTTCAAAGCGGGGGGAATCAGGTTGAGAAGACCTATGTACTTAATCAAAAGGTATTCGACAGCAATCACGAAATCCCAACCGGTCTCTTTTTCTGGGAAACGACTTCTTCTTTGCGCAATTTGCTTAGGGATATGCTCAACAGCCTATAACAACCGCAAACGGGGAGATAACTCGTGCCGATTTTCAATATGGCCGGCCATTTGCCGAAGATAGCCGTAATAGGAAACCACTTACCACGCCAGTGTGGAATCGCCACCTTTACGACCGATCTGTGCGAATCTCTGGCACATGAAATCGGACGCAGCGATCATGTCGGTGCTATCGCCATGGATGATACGCTGGACGGCTACGCCTACCCTCCTACAGTAAAATTCCAGATTCAGGCACAACGCCAGGCCGATTATCTCAGGGCGGCCGAGTTCGTAAACGTAAGCGATTTCGATGCGCTTATTCTTCAACATGAATACGGTATTTTCGGGGGAAAATCGGGCGCATATATTATTCATCTTCTTAAACAGCTGCGTATGCCGATAATCGCCACGCTGCATACGGTTCTCGATGAGCCAACACAAGAGCAACGAAACATTTTGATTGATCTGGCAAACTATTGCGCCAGGCTGGTGGTCATGAGTGAGCGGGCAATTGATATTCTCAAAGACGTCTACGACATTCCCGAGGAAAAGGTTAAGCTAATTCCTCACGGGATTCCCGATCTGCCTTTCGTTGACCCCAGTTTTCACAAGGATCAATTCGGCGTGGAGCGAAACAAGGTGATGCTTACATTCGGACTGCTCGGCCCGGGTAAAGGGATCGAGCACATGATTGACGCAATGCCCTCGATCATAAAAAAACATCCGGATATCATTTACATAGTTTTGGGTGCAACGCATCCGCATATTAAAAAGGTTTCGGGGGATGCATACCGTCATACGCTTCAACAGAAAGTTGCGCAGCTTGGTATAGGGGACCATGTTCAGTTTCACAATCAGTTTGTCACGCTTGATATGCTCTGTCAGTACATCGGAGCGGCGGACGTTTACGTTACTCCTTATCTGTCGCCCAAACAGATCACCTCTGGTACTTTGGCATACACCATGGGGGCAGGTAAGGCGGTTGTATCAACCCCATACTGGTATGCCGAGGAACTTATCGGCAAGGATCGGGGACGATTGGTGCCTTTTGCCGATCCGGAAGCCATCGGCGAGCAGGTGGTTGATCTGTTGTCGGATGATCATGAGCGCAATTCTTTACGAAAGCGCGCTTATCAGCATTGTCGCCCGATGGTATGGAAAGAGGTTGCCAGGAGCTATCTCGAACTAATCAACGAAACGATAAAAGAGCGTATCAGATTCCCCCAACCCCACTACGGCGAAACTTTCCTGACCACAATCATAGATGAGCTTCCGGAGGTCAGATTAAAGCATCTGGAAGTACTCACAGACGATACTGGCATCGTGCAGCATGCCAAGTATGCCACACCCAACCGTTTCGAGGGCTACTGCACCGACGACAATGCGCGAGCGCTTATCGCGGCATGTATGCATTATCATCAGAGCGAGGACGATTCGGTAATTCCCCTTATCCACCGCTACCTTTCATTCCTTCATCACTCCTACAACCCGGATGAGAAAATGTTCAGGAATTTTATGTCTTACGACAGGCGGTGGCTGGAGGAGGTTGGCAGTGAGGATTCTCAGGGGCGAACCATTTGGGCGCTCGGGGCGGCCGTGAGGTTCTCTCCCAATTCCTCTATTCGCGATCATGCCACGCACCTTTTCTCCCACGGTCTTCCCATGCTGGAAACGCTTAGTGCTCCAAGGGCATGGGCATTTTCTATCATAGGGCTTCACCACTACCTGGCTATATACGGTGGAGATGCCTCGGCGCGGCGTTCCAGAAATGAGCTTGCCGAAAGGCTGTTTTCGCTCTACCGTAAGAACAAAGACAAGTCGTGGATGTGGTTTGAGGATGTGGTGACTTATTCAAACGCCAAGCTCTCCCACGCCCTCATACTTGCGGGACAATGGATACCAAACGGCAAGATGTTTAACGCCGGCCTGGAATCGCTTCAATGGCTTCTTGAGCAGCAAATTCACCCCGACGGTCATCTAAGTCTTATCGGTAACGCCAGATGGTTTAGACGAAACGGCGAGAAATCCAATTTCGATCAACAGCCGGTGGATGCGATGTGTTTAGTGGAGGCGTGCGTTGAGGCGTACAGGGTTACCCGTGACAAGCAGTGGCTTGAGTATGCGCGGTTATGTTTCGCGTGGTTTCTTGGCCGCAATGACCTTAAAACTCCCATGTACAATTTTAACACCGACGGCTGCCATGACGGTCTGGAGCCCGACGGAGTAAATGCCAATCAGGGCGCGGAGTCTACACTCGCATGGTTGATATCGGTGCTGACTATGAAAGAGATGCTTGGCTGATCGGCGCCCCCCAAGCGCAAGATTAGTTGAAAGCTAATTGTGCAATCCCCAGGTACCGCAACGAGTATAATTTGCTGAATACCGCACCCGCTACTCCTTGGCAATCTCGTCTGCCGTCCAGCTTAGGAAACTTTGCCAGAACCGTTCCCTGCTGTCGTGCTGCTCTACACTGTAGCATACACCCTGGTGTTGAAGCGTGAAGATTTTATGAAAAGCCTTCATCTGTTCTTTATGTTTGGAGCGCTTGATCTTGTCACACTTGGTGAAAACCGGGAAGAAAGGCAAATGCAATGATCGTATCCACTCATATGCCTGCAAATCGGCATCCGTGCCCGGGTGGCGAATATCCAGAAGCCAGATTATTCCCGAGAGGTTTTCTCTTGTAGAGCAGTAATCGGCAATAAGCTTCGACCAGCGGACTTTCTCCGTTTTAGACGTTTTGGCGTAGCCGTAACCGGGAAGGTCGACCCAAAAAAGCTCGGGAGTGATTCGAAAAAAATTGGCCAAGCTGGTCTTTCCCGGTTTCCTGGAGACCATCGCCAGTTTTCTGTTTTCCATTACGTGGTTTATAAAGGATGACTTTCCGACATTCGAGCGGCCGAGAATACAATACTCGGTTCCGACCGGCTTTGGAAAATCCTTCCTTGTGGCCGCCGAGAGTACGAATGCAGCATTCTTTATCATCAGTGTTTGATTATCCATACGGGTTATGATCCAGTCCCAGGAGTTAATGTGAGATCCCGCGAATGACCGCGGCCGATTCTGTTTATTATTTTCGAATAGAAATGTAATCTATTGAACGCAATTATCTTAGGGATAGAATATATATTCTGTTTTAAACAGCACTTATATACAAGGGTTTGGGGGGTAAGGTACTATTATGATCAGGGAAGCCATAAAGAAGGTAATTGCCGGAAATAATCTCTCGCTTGAGGAGACGCGGATTGTTTTTGATGAAATCATGAGCGGAAAGGCGACAGGTGCTCAAATCGCGGCATTGATAGTGGCTATGAACATAAAGGGTGAGAGCGTCGACGAGATAACCGGCGCGGCTCAGATTATGCGCGAAAAGGCAACGCGAATTGTCCCTAAAAACGATTCCGCCCTGGTGGATACCTGCGGCACCGGAGGTGATTCATCCGGTACGTTTAATATCTCCACCGCGGCAGCCTTTGTAGCCGCCGGTGCGGGAGCGACCGTGGCCAAGCACGGTAACCGATCGGTTTCCAGTAAAAGCGGCAGCGCCGATGTTCTGGAGGCTCTCGGGGTGAATATCTCGATCAGTCCCGAGAAGATGAAAGAGTGTTTGGATACCATCGGAATTGCATTTCTTTTTGCCCCGGCGATGCATGGAGCGATGAAATACGCAATCGGCCCAAGAAAAGAAATCGGAGTGCGCACGATATTCAATATCCTGGGTCCTCTTACCAATCCTGCCGGAGCCACCAATCAGCTGCTGGGCGTGTTCTCTCCCAAGCTGACCGAACCTCTGGCCCATGTCCTTTGCAACCTTGGAAGCTCCAGGGCTTACGTAGTTCACGGGATGAACAGCATCGATGAAGTTTCGCTTGCCTCGGAGACAAGAATCTCGGAGTTGAATGGAAAGTCGGTAAATACCTACACTGTTACACCAGAGGAATTCGGCCTGAAAAGATCGCCCGCCGAATCGGTCCTAGGCGGTGATGCTGAAGAAAACGCGGAAATAATCCGCAAGATTCTTTCGGGGAAGAAGGGCCCCTACAGAGATATCGTCATCTTTAACGCGGCGTTTGCGATAGTTGCCGCCGGCCTGGCCCAAAATCCGGTTGAAGGAATACTCAAGGCCCGGGAGGCTGTTGATTCCGGTGCGGCAGAATATAAACTGACCTGCCTGATCGATCAAACGGCTTCTCTAGGCTAAAACACCGTTGAGAGCAAGTGTTTTTCACGTCAGATCACACTTTTGCGGTTCGGGAAAACCACTTTCCAAGCAGTAAAGACAGTCACTACTACGAGCCGGGATAAAAACGGCGCATGAAAGCCGCCACCTCATCCAGCGGAATCTGCCCGGGCGCAACCGACTCGACCGCAAACGAATAGGTTAATAGGGAACCGAAAAGAGGGGCTGTAACGCGAGAGATTGCCCCTTGCTCCCCCATCGCCATAGTAACTATAGGCGTTTCGGTATCCTGAGTGAAACGAAGCAGCCGGGTTACATCATCCCGACTACGTGCCGTAACCGCGATCTTAACGATATCAGCCCCCTGCTCTACAGCCTGGTCTACTATCTGATGAAGGGTTGCATCATCGGGTGTCTTTTGGAAATCATGCTCCGAAACAATAACCGTTTTTGTTTCAGCCGCCTCAATTACTTCTTTATTTATATCGGCATCGATCTCAATATCGATTGCATCAACCGAGGGCAAAATTTTTTGGAAAAGAGCGAGACGATTCGCTTTCGTACGGATGTTTTCGCGAATCGTGCCTATTATGGGCAGCCCCGACCACTCACGAACCCGATGTATGTAATCCACGGTTTTTTCTATATCCTGATCAAAACAGTCGACCCGCATCTCGATTATCGACGCTCCCCTCGCACCCAGCGCGGAGATTTTTACTGCCTCCAGCTGACGATCGACCGCCACCACGATATGCGGTTTGTCTCCCAAAATGCAGGAACCCAGTTTCAACTCTTTGCCTCTCATCCCCTCTCCTTTCATGATTCCAACTTAAGCATTTGCGCCGCCCGATTATCCAGATACTCCGTAAGACCTCTTGGTATCCGAGACATCATGCCCGATTCCTCCCACACCTCCGGGCTTTCCATGCACAGATAGAGTGTGGTTTGTGCAGCCCTCCTTTCCACCTCCTCCCGGATCGCCCGGTAAAAAGCAGTTCGCACAGGTCTCACATATCGATATTTGCGGTCTTGTCCAAGAACCAGCTCTCCCGAGAAAAGCGGCAGATGCATCAATTGTTTTTTGAGACGGCTCTTAAGCTCCGGCATCGATCGAAACGCTCCGACACTCCACCATGCGATTCGGGACGGATCGCCTATAGTGTCTAAAATGCGGTTGACTACCATTCGGTAATCGGGTTCCCACTGAGCATACCAAACCATCGGGTCGAAATGGAAAGCCACCCAGAAGCCCTGCTCTACACACCATCTGGCTGCCTTCAAGCGCTCATCCAGGGAGCTTGTACCAGCTTCAAGCACTTGGATCATTTCCGGAGTGTTTATCGAAAACCCAACCACTACCTTCTCCTTATGTCTGATATCTTCAAGCAAGTGGACGAAGGTACTCTTCTTGGTTTTAAACTCAACCAGCACATTGGCATAGGGCTCCAGAAGGGATGCGATCCTCTTACATATTCCCAGTTTGGGCTCCAGGTACAAACTGTCGGCGAACTCACCCGTTCCGAATCGCACCACCCCCGAACGCGAGGCCATTTTTTCTCTTATCTCGTGCTCCATATCATTAAGATTGGTATAGCAGACCTGATGGTCGTGATTGAAGTAGGCCTGAAGCACGCAGTAGGTGCAATACATGCCGCAGCCTGTAACCGGTGTTATTATCTGATATCCGCAACAGATATAATCCCCGGTGGTTCCCGGGCAGGGTTTCCAGAACTCGCCTTCGAAGCGCTTGCTCTCCAGGATGTTTCTTTCACGTATCAGATGTTGGCACGGTTTCAAACTTCGTCCTTTTGTTTTTGCAGTTGAGCACGCCGAACAAAAATACGTCTAAGCAACAAACATTTGCCATAACCGTATTTTTCAAACAGTTTTGTTTTGCGATGAAACTAAAACAATGAATTATTTTACATGACACATTGGAACAGATTTTGGTTCAAACCGATCCTTAAAAACTACTTCGGTTGCTTTGAGGTGGAGAGAGGTAGCTATGTTTAATCTCGTTGTCGGACCGGGGGTAAAAACGGCGGCACTGTTTATGTCAGTTATGGCGACTCTTGCCTTTGGTGCTCCCATGATAGAGGTGGACAGTGCCGATTACAACGTTGGTGTTATCCAGGAGGGTAGTGTCAAGGTTGTGAAGCACGATTTCAAGATCCGAAACACGGGCGACAAACCGTTGAAGATCGAGAAAGTGAGCCCCGGCTGAGGCTGCGCAGTGATCGGATTCGATTCGATTATCCCGCCCGGTCGGGTGGGAACAGTGAGTCAACAAATCGATATCAGCAATATGCATGGCGGTAATTTCAAAAAAGGAGTGACCGTCAAATCCAATGCTAAAAACCATAACATTTTACGTCTGTATCTGGGTGGATCGATAAAGCCGTTTGTCGGAGTGGATAAAAGCTATATTCGGCTTAAAAGCACGGCAAACGATTCAGAGATAGTAAAACTTGAATCTCAGAAGAGCGATTTGAAAATAAAAGAGGTGATTTTCAATCCGGACAAAAGCGATCACAGCACGCCTCTCTGGGCTGCAAATACGCCGCTTGTCATGAATTATTCCCTGAAAAAGGAGCCCGAGGTCAAGGGTAGCGGAGGGTATGAGAAGTACACGCTTATCCTTAAAACTGCCTCACCGGTGGATTTTACGCGCCATGGAAGGTTTCTGATCAAGACGAATCACCCCAAACGTAAGGAGATTCAGATCAGAGGAATGATTCAGGCGAAAAGCGAACACAGGTAAGTCGTTTTTTTCGGCAAGATGCAGGGACGCGCGGCTGCGCGTCCGAAAGACCCACGGCCGCGCAGCCTCAAAAGCGCGGCCGTTTGCATATTAACGCTGTCGTCGATCAAAGACACGGCGCCGGCGTATCAGTATGATTTGATCCGTTTTTTTCCGGATAAACAATCGTAAAAAGGGGGAATCCGGGTGAGCAGAAAGGCGTTTACTCATCTTTTCGGACCTGTGAACTCAAGGCGGCTGGGAATAAGCCTTGGCGTGGATGTTGTTTCTTTCAAGACCTGTTCTCTGGATTGTATTTACTGTGAGTGCGGTGCTACAACCTTACATACGCTGCAGCGGGCCGAATATGTACCGGTTAGCGAAATCCTCGGTGAGCTTGAGCAGTACCTTAGAGACAAGCCTAACCTGGATGTAATTACATTTGCGGGAAGTGGTGAGCCGACACTAAACAGCGGTCTGGGAGAGATGATCGAGTTTGTTAAAACCAACTACCCTCGGTATTCAGTCGCTGTTTTAACCAACAGCACCTTGCTGCACCTTCCAAAGGTGAGAGAGGAACTTTTGGCCGCCGATTTCGTACTTCCCTCTCTGGATGCGGTTTCGCCGGAAGTGTTTGGAAAGATAAACAAACCGGCCCTGCATCTTACCCCCCAAATGGTTGTGGAGGGGCTGAGAGAGTTTTCTCATCAGTTCAAGGGAAATCTTTGGGTGGAAGTTTTCGTAGCCGAAGGAATAAACGACTCGGAGCAGGAACTGGGACTGCTTAAGGATGCTCTTCTGAGCATGAAACTTACCCGAGTCCAGCTCAACAGTCTCGATCGGCCCGGAACCTGCGGCTGGGTTGCTCCGATTTCTCCCCAAAAACTCGAACAGATAGCCGCTTTCTTCCAACCTCTTCCGGTAGAGATTATCGCGCGCAATATGAAAGAAATACCCGTTCACACCACGGATGAGCTTGATACAGCCCGCGTGTTGGCGTTTCTGTCGCGACGGCCCGCGCCGGTAGAAGAGCTGGCGACAGCTCTTGGAGCCAGCATCAATGAAGTCGTTCGATTCCTCATATCTCTGGAAAAGCAGGGAAAAGTCTCCCCCCACCGAATCGGTACGAGAACGATTTATAAGCTGGAGAATGCGCAAAAGGAGTAACTGCTCGTTTTTTCTCCACACCTAACAGTGGGTTTGAGGTTTAAAAATCAATATCAATACCGAATCTTGCCGATTGTTCAGGGATTATTAATGAAATTTCAGCGCACTGCCGATATACTTAGATAAGCCGGTTTTGTCGATTATCTTCGCTGTATTAAGGTTCAATAACAATTGATGGTGTTACAGGTGCGGAAAATTCATTCCATACTCTCTTATGGACAAATATCTCTATGGGCACTGTTAGTACTTTCTCAAACAGCCTGGGGTGGGCTGTCTTTTGACGGACTCACCGACATACGCGGTCGCAACGGCGGCCAAAGTGTCGCGAGCTTCCTGACCCTTCCGGCCGGCGCCGCTCTTCTGGGCTCCAATATGATCGCCGTCACAGGAACATCCGACGCCTCCGATGTATATTGGGCTCCTGCGAACACCGCGTTTTTTAACGAACACACTTTCGGTGCATCCCATCTGGAGTGGTTGATGGGCCTTAGAAAAGAGTTCGCGGCGGCGAGTTTCTTTTTGCTCGACATAGGTACCATTGGAGTATATTCACAGGTTTTTACGGTCGGACCATTTGATCACGCCCGTACAATCGAGGAAACCAGGTCTCAACCTCGAGCGATGGAATACACCGTAGGAGGCTCATTCAGCCGCATGCTGATACCGCGAACCCTGGCGGCCGGGCTGCAAATTTCATTTCTGGAAAGCAGACTGGACAACCGCGTCGCACGCGCGCTGAGCGCCGACATGGACATCCAACACAGGCTCTTGGAGCAGCTAACATATCGCTTCTATGCTAAGCACATAGGCTCTCCCCTGACCTACTCAAACGAATCCGAACAGCTTCCCTTTGTGACTGGTTTTGCCTCAAAATTTTCATCCCGATCACACGAGGATACCCTTAAACCCGACTTTATTACCTGGGAGATCTCGGGCGGTGTTCGAAAACAAATAGATGAGCCTTTGAAGGCGGCAATAGGAGCCGCCCTGAAACTCGGGCCCCATCTCACCTTCCGTTCGGGCTACGAACACTCTTACGGCTACGAATACTCACTGGAAGGTTTGAGTGCTGGGCTGGGACTGGATTACAAAAGATACGGCATAGATGTCGGCTGGAAAAATCAGTCGCGGGAGTTCGGGCCGGTATGGGCGGTGACTGTTCGTTACCGGACCGAAGAGCTGATTCCCAAAAACGCCGAGGATTATTATCGCATAGCCCGCAAGCATCTTAACAAAAAACGCTACCGCTCGGCCGTCCGCTACGCAAAAAGATCTCTCAGGGTAAACCCAAATTTCTGGCAGGCTCATCAACTTATCAATGAGACGATTTCTCTTGTACAAAGGAGCCGGGGTACCGAGATAGGATTGATCTATACGGGCAATATTGGCGGTCAATTTCTGCCTGTTGTCGCCGACGAAACCAGCCTGGGCGGTCTCAGCCGTATAGCATCGGTGGTGCAATCGCTTCGCCGAGCGTATCCGGTGTCCATCGCGCTGGAGACGGGTAACCTCATAAAAAAAAGATCTCACCCGCTGAAAGCGGCTGCTGCGGATACCTATCTCAGAGAGGTTGATTTTGACGCCCATGCTCTTGGTGAGGCGGAGCTTGCTTACGGAATAGAAGAATACGGAGGTACAACCGACGGATCGAAGGCAACCTTTGTCTGTACCAACTGCGGGGGTCCCGATTCGGACGACCTGATTCGCAGCCGTATTCTTACTCCCGGCAAGTATAGGATAGCCGTTCTTTCCGTGATAGATGATCAAAAAAACAGTCAATTGGTAAGCTGCCGGAGCGCTCTTCGCAGCCGGCTTTCTCTTCCCGCGATCTCCTCAGCAGATTTACGTATAGTCATATTCCACGGATCTTGGGATGTGGTGTCGAGGCAAATAGGATCGTTCAAAGATATTGACATAGCAATAGCCGGATCGCTTGAACAGAAGTTTGACCTGCCTATGAAAATCGGCAACACAAAGATTTTGTCGGCCGGATCGCTTGGCCGTCATGTGGGGCTTCTTCGTTTGCGCTTTGACGAGAAGAAGAGCCTTATCGGTTTTTCCAACAAGCTCATTCCGGTAACCTCCGACATCGAGCCAAACCAACGAATCGAAAAAGAGATCACCCGACTTACTGCACAGACAAATCTTATGGAACAGGGAAGCTCAATTGGAGTCGGAGGTAATTCCGATACCACCGGTCTGTTAACATTCCTCTCCGACCGTCACGGCAGACCTCATGTATTTCTCAAGGTGATGCGCAAACATGCCGAATTTCCACTGACAACCGGCAAAAGCTCCTACGGATGCTACGCTTCGGCCTTTTCGACTGGAAAGATCGCCGCCGTTTCCGACACACAAAACGACAGCACCGCGATTATCATGGACTTGACTGGTTCGAACAAGCGCAAAACATCTTTACGTAAGGTTACTTCCCTGTCCTTTGGCCCCAGGGGTAAACACCTGTACGCGGCAACCCGCACCGACAGCTCATCATCATTATATCGAGTTTTTCAGGACGGTACCGATAGGACTCTTCTTTTAACCGGGCCCTATTCAGCTATCCGGAACCTGTCTTTTTCCCCCGAGGGTTTGCTGGCATTCAGCGCCTTCACCGAGGATCGTTATCATGTGTTCATTACAGATACCTCCTCATGGAAACCGCTGCGCATAAGCGAGGCTCGGGCCGATCATGTCGGGCCTTTGTTCAGTCCAAATGGGAGATATCTTTCATGGATGTCGGACGAATATAATTTCGGCGGCCGTAAAGACCTTTGGATACACGACAGGCATACAGGTATCACGGTACCCATAACGCGTAGAACAGCGCTTTCATCATATCGCTGGATCGACAATCGCAACATAGTATATGCATCCGGTCAAAACATGCAGTCTCTGTATAAAGTCGACATTTTCAGTCGTGAAAGCTCCCCCCTGATTGCACGCAGAATCGACAAGCCTTATCAGGAGCACTCACCTCGGCTTCTGCGAACAGCCGGGGGATTGAAGATCGTTTACACCCGAGAATATCGTAATGGTAAACGCGAAATTTACATGGTAAATCCCGACGGCGGCGAAGAAGAAAGAATCGTAAACAGCGCCGGCTCCGACTGGCTGGAGTAAGGCGCCGGCTTTCGACTCGGGCTTACAGGCGCAGAGAAAATGGCCGAGGGCTTTGCCGAATTCGGCGTACACTCAAGCCAGGTATGTGGATGAGGCGGTGTCACCCCCGCGACCGGTCCAGTTGGTGTGAAAGAAACGCCCTCTGGGTTGATCGAGCCTCTCGTAAGTATGGGCACCGAAATAGTCCCTTTGTGCCTGTATCAGATTAGCGGGAAGACGTCCCGTGCGATAACCGTCATAAAAGGCAAGCGCGGTTGAAAACGCCGGCACGGGTATTCCCGAAAGTGCGGCACGGCTTATTACCCGCCGCCAGGCATCCTGAGATTCATGTATGATATTTTTGAAGTAATCGTCCAGCAGCATATTGGTGAGATTTGAATTTTTATCAAAGGCTAACTTGATTTTGTCAAGAAACGCGCTCCTTATAATGCATCCGCCGCGCCACATAAGCGCAATATCCCCGTAGTTCAAGTCCCAACCATACTCACCGGCGGCCTGTCGAAGAAGCATATATCCCTGGGCGTAACTGACAACCTTGGAGGCCAGAAGGGCCTTGCGTATATCAACAATCAATTGCTCTTTATCACCATCAATTCCCGGAGTTGGGCCTTTTAAGATACCTGCAGCCTGCTCCCGTTCCTCTTTGAGGGCCGACAGAAATCTGGCGTATACGGCTTCGGCGATAAGTGTCAGGGGCATTCCGCCTTCAAGAGAGCTTATCGCAGTCCATTTCCCCGTACCCTTCTGTCCGGCACTGTCAAGTATTGTGTCCAGCGTGAATTCCCCTTTGTCGTCCTGATAAGACAGTATATCACGGGTGATCTCGATCAAATAACTGTCAAGATCTCCCCTGTTCCATTGGTCAAACACTTCATGCATCCGCTCGTTTGTTAATCCGAGTCCGGCTTTCATCAGATGATATGCTTCCGCGATAAGCTGCATGTCGCCGTATTCGATGCCGTTGTGAACCATTTTGACATAGTGCCCCGCCCCATCCGAGCCGACCCACTCACAGCAGGCGGAACCGTCGGGAGCCTTGGCGGCGATCGTCTGAAAAATCTCTTTAACCAGCGGCCAGGCCCCGGCACTGCCTCCGGGCATTATCGACGGTCCCCTTCGAGCACCTTCCTCACCCCCGCTTACACCGGTGCCGATAAAAAGAAACCCCTTCTCCTCCAGGTAGCGGGTTCTTCGGATTGAATCCCGGTAGTTGGAGTTGCCTCCGTCGATGATAAGATCGCCGCATTCCAAATGAGGCAGCAGCTGTTCGATAAAATCGTCAACCGCCTTGCCCGCTTTCACCATGAGCATGACCTTGCGTGGAGACTTAAGCCCCTTTATCATCTCCCCTATCGAATGCGCCCCCAAAACATTTTCGTGCCCTTTAGCCGCACCGTTAATGAAATCATCCACTTTCGAAACCGTACGATTATATGCCACAACTTTATATCCGTTATCAGCCATGTTGAGAATCAGATTTTGTCCCATTACCGCCAATCCAATCACCGCGATATCAGCACGTTGTTGCATTATCATCTCCTTTAAAGCAGTATTTTTCATCTAATTTTATATAAAACTTTTCTGTTCCAAAGCTTCTGCGATCATCACCTATTCCACAGAAAACCCAAGCCTTGAGAGCTGCGTGTGCTCATTGGATTCCCGGGAAACGCCTTGGATTTTGTAGTGGCTGAATTCAAGACGCTTAGGGTAGTCCCGCCGCAAGGAATCAAAGTATTCTCCACGCTTTTTCTCGGGTATTCCCCCCAGGGCACGAAAATCCTTATCATCACGCATGATCGGATACGCATTTCGAACGGCTTCAGCTGCCGGATCGGTGGAGTTACTTAAATCGATCGTTTTCATTTCCTCGGATTTCAACGCATCGCTCATGCTCCAAACCGGTTTCTTGAAGAAAAACGCGCATGCCGACTCATAAATCATGGATGTCCCTTTCACCTTACCGTCATAAGAATATCCGGCAATATGTGGAGTGGCGATATCGGTGGCCTTAAGCGATTCTACACTGATATTGGGCTCGTTTTCCCATACATCCATAACCACGCTGTTCAAACGATTTCTGTTTGCGCGCAAAACCTTTTCGTCGACAATCCTGCCTCTGCTGGTATTGATCAGGTCGGCATTTTTCTTCATCTCCAATAAAAAACCGTTATTGACCATGTGGTAGGTCGCATCGTTGCCTTGCATGTTCAAGGGCACATGCAAGGATACGATATCCGATTCCCTTAGCACCTTCTCCAAAGGCAGGTAGCTGCTGCTTCCCGAAATTTTCTTTTTGGGCGGATCGTTGAGCAGACAGTGCATTCCTAAAGCCTGGGCATGGCGAAAAACCCGACTGCCGATGTTTCCGCACCCGATTATACCCAAGGAAAGCTCATGGACTTTCTTACCTCTCTTTTCGGCCAGCTCAAAAAGAGCGGCCGTCATGTATTCGGCTACTGAATCGGCATTGGAGCCGGGTGCATATGCAAAACCAATATTGTTCTGAGCCAGATAGTCCGTATCCACGTGATCGGTGCCGATCGTGGCGGTAGCGACAAATTTTATACCCGATCCTTCCAGCAGATTCTGATCAACGGTGGTGATCGAGCGAACAAGCAGGATTGTCGCCCCTTTTAAAACCTCCGGCTTTATATCACGTCCCGGAAGTGTATGTACCTCTCCGAAATCCTTGAATGCTTCTTCTACAAAAGGAATATTAGCATCGGCAATTATTTTCATCATTCTCCCCTTCATCGATACTCAACCATTCAAAATACAGTTTTTCGTAAGCATTCAGGAAAAAAACTGCAAGAACTTTGTAAGTATTGTATTTTTTCCTAATGATAACTACGTCACGACCGGTGAAAATCGAGACAAAATACCTTCGCGTTCATAAAAACACCCGGTTCAAGGTACATCCTTTCCTGGTGTAACAAGCCGATGCATACGGACCGACACCGATGTGTGTGTGAATCTATAAAATAAAAGGATTTAGTTAGAATTTATATGAATAACGGACAAAAGATACGAAACGCCTTATATGGAGCAATTCTTGGTGATGCTCTGGGGGTTCCGGTAGAGCATTCGACCAGACAGGAACTTGCGCTGTGTGCGGTCAAAAACATGCTCGGTTACGGTCGATACGATCAGCCCAAGGGGACCTGGTCGGATGATTCTTCCATGATACTCTGTACCTGTGAAGCACTGTTAAAGGAATATAACCTTGATACGATCGCAAATGTTTTTGAGAAATGGCTTTTCGAGGGATATTGGACTCCGTACGGTCATGTGTTTGATTCGGGTCTGACAACCGTCACCGCATTGGAGTCGATTCGTTCGGGAGCTGGTCCTCGCGAATCCGGACAAACCACAGTCGACGACAACGGCAACGGATCACTGATGCGCATTTTACCGGCTGCTTTATACTTTGCACGTCTGCCGCTGGATGAATTCCTCAACCGTATCCACGAGATTTGTGCGATAACCCATGCTCATGCAAGGGCCCAGATTGGTTGTGGAATTTATTCATTAATCGTTCGAAACCTCTTACTTTCTCAATCCGATAAGCTCAATGCGGTTATGTCGGCTGTGGATTGTGCGGTTGAGTACTATCAGCGGCTTGAACCGTTTCGCAACGAACTGCGCCTGTTCTCAAGGATAACCGATCACAAGACAGCTGATCTAAAAGAGACTGCGATTAGATCATCCGGCTATGTGATTGATACGCTGGAAGCATCGCTGTGGTGTTTTTTACGTCATGACGATACCCGCTCGATTCTGCTCTCGGCCATTAATCTTGGACTGGACACCGATACCACCGGAACCGTAGCTGGAGGAATAGCGGGCCTTTACCATGGACTGCAATCCATTCCTTCGGACTGGCTCAGCTCTCTTGCACGCAAAAGTGACATCGACCAGTTGATCGAAGCCTTTGCCCAAACCGTTGAAAAACACCGCTGATCGGAGATCTATGAAGCTGCCTAAAATTCGTGATTACGACTTACTAGTGTTGGGAGAGGTGCTGGTTGAATTCCGCTGCGACTGCAATATCGCTCTTTGCGACAGTTATCAAAAAGATATTGGCGGTTCGGATGTATACGTCGCTGCAACAGCCGCACGCCTTGGTTCCAACGTGTCATTTCTTTCTTCTATTGCCCGCGACCCATTTCATGGTCTAATAAGGGAACGCTTTCTTTCGCAGGGAATAAATATCGACCATGTGGTTACGCGCGACGGATTTAATGGTATCTACTTCGTCAGCAGCCGCAATCAGCTGGACCGTGAGTATCTGTTTCATCGCCCCGGAACCACAGCCGCTTACATCAGTCCGTCAATGGTATATGACAATCTCCTTCAGGACAGCAAGATTGTATACGCCGGCAGCGAGCTGCAGTCGGCTTCAAAAGCCGCCCGTCACGCAGTGTTCAAAGCCTTTCACGGGGCGCATATCAACGATGTGATGGTGGCCTACGATCCAAACCTTCGCCTTCACAGATGGTCGCTGGATGATGCAAAGGAGAGTCTGTGGAGCGTTCTTCCTCTACTGGATGTCATTCTGCCGTCTTCTCCCGATGAGTCCAAGGCACTGTTTGGGTATGAACGACCATTGGATGTGATCGGGTTTTTATGGGATCGCGGGGTTTCCATAGTCGCGGTAAAGATGGGAAACGGGGGGTGTATGATAGGCTACGACGGGAAAGTAGAAGAATTCACCCCACCGCATGTACCCGAATCGGTAAATCATGTAGCACTGATTGGATCGGCATTCAACGGCGCTTTTCTACACTCCATAGCCCGCGGACACGATCCTTTTACCGCCGCACAACTTGCCAACAGTGTTGCGCTTTTTAAGGGGCTTAGTGGAGACGGGATTTCATCTCTGCCTACTGAACAGGATCTGGAGTAGGTTACATCTCTTTATAAAACTCGAATGGATATCTGATTTTCATGGCTCCCAGTGAATCGGGAACCGGTCGAAAACGCCAGGAGTTGATTTTGTCGGACACCAGCCTCTCAAACTTCTGATCTCCAAGATTGGATTGTACAATCCTTAAATTAGCGACGGCACCGTCTGCCTTGATTTCCATTTCGACAAGCATTTTGCCCGACAGATTGTCACCCGAGCGCAGCCTTTTATTATACAGATAACGAAGCTGAGACGCGTTTTCGTCTATTGTGTTTTTAAGTACGCTTGGCCGACGAAAGGGGTTTCCGGCAAGAAGTTGCTTTCTTTGCAGTTCTATCGCCTGAGACTTGCTCAACCCCTGCTCTTCAATCATTTTACGGGTCAGTTCCTCCATCTGCTTACGGCGCTCTTTCTTGCCGGTCAGATCCAGGTCTCCGATATTATTTATCAGACTCATCAGCTCTTGGTCGGAAGGATTCCCGCCGGCGCTGCTTTTCTGAAGTTCTTTCTCCAGCTCGTTTCGTATCGAACTGGTAGACATCATCTTACTGAACTGTTCAACCTTTGCCATAAATTTCTGGTCTTTATATGCCTCCAACTGCTCACGCGCTTCCTGCGCCATCTGTTTCTTCTGCTCGTAAAACTCACCCAGCATGAGCATGCGGCGATTGGCTTGCCTCACCCATTTTCCTTTATTTCTTATAACCGCTCTATACTCGATCAACGCTTCCTCAACCTCTCCCAGTTCCTCATGCGAACGTCCCTTGAAAAACCGAGCCTCTATTGTCGCTTTATCATTGTTGTCCGATCGTAGAAAACCCGAATAGTTCTTTATCGCTCCGCGGTAGTCCATCAGAAGGTAGTACTGTTTAGCCTTATCAAGCTGCGTCAGATTCCTTTTACTTAGTTGCTCTCTTTGCTTTTCGATCGACTGAATGAAATCTAGAAGTTTCCAGGAGAGAATCCCCGCGTCGGTATGAGGATATTGATTTATGACCCTTTCATAGATTCCCTTTGCCGACTCATATTCACTCATCATCGAGTGGCAAAACGCCTTATGTATCAGTACGGATGCACGTATGTCGTTGTCGATATCATTCATCCCCAGGACATCTTCATAAGTTTTTATCGCCTCGGAGTATCTTCTGGTCCGTTCCCAGAAATAACCTATCTCAAGTACCTCGAAAATCTTATTCTCTTCCCGAGGGTTTATGACCGGTTTACCCAAAACCACCCGAATACCATTGAGTATATGACGAACGGGAACTAAATATGTCTTATCCTTTCCGTCATCTTCTTTTAATTGCTCTCCCGACATAAGAGTCTGGATTTTTGCCTCAAGCTCATAATCTTCGAAATCTGCTTCCCCCTGCTCTATACGCCTCTTGATCAGCTCGTATTTGGTTACGATTCCAAGAGAACGTGAGGTACCCTTGTCGTCCGCGGCTTTGCCCAGAAGGTAATTCATCTCCCGCATTCGAATATCGATTGACCCTATATTCAACGCAAGCGTTATCGCCAGCAAAAGGATAATCAAAAAAAACCGCAGAACCGTTTTCATACAGTCCCGTCCCCGCGAGAATTACGTTTGGGATGTTCGCCCCGTTTTTTTATTACTGATGCGGGCGGCATCTGTGCCTGGTCAACAGGCCCCATACCACCGTTTTGATTCACAGGACCGTTCGGATTGACAGTACCCATACCACCGTTTCGGTTGACAGGAGCGGGACCACCAACACGTTTGATGGAAACTGGGCCCACATTGCGGGTCGGGTTTACATTTGTAGGTATCGCCGAGCGCGGTATCCGCTGAGTCGGACTGACCGGAGCCGTTCTCCGGTCTATGGCATAGCAGGATCCGTCCATCTTTTTAACATACGATTTGACTTCAGCGGCGACCTGTATCATTTCGGCATGGCGTCGGAAAGGACGTGTTTTGTTGGTTACCACAGCCACCGATATACTCATGAGAGGAAATCGTTGGCGTTCTCCCTGTCGGTTGATTGATTCAATAAAACCGTTACGCGCATCAACTGAGTTATAAAACTGATAAACACCCCGGTCAAAGGTTGTAATGAAAGCTTTAGCAAACTGCTCCCAACAGCTGTAATCGCAAACAACAACAAAATCATCACCGCCTTCATGGCCGACGAAAACATTTCGCATGTCTTTTCTCTTTGCCACACTGACAAGACAGTCCCGTGTATAGAGTATGGCCTCATCTCCTTTTGTAAATCCATACTTATCATTGTATGCCTTGAAGTTATCCAGGTCGCAGTATAAAACGCTAATAAAATGACCGTTTCTCAAGCACTCGTCTATGTAATTGGCGATGGTGACATTTCCCGGCAGCCCGGTCAGCGGGTTTGCACCTTTGGCTTCGTCCCTCATTCTTTGAAGTGCGACACTCATTTCGTTAAACGACGTAGCAAGCTGGCCGATTTCATCATCCCTGACAATTGATACACGGATATCCAGATCACCCCGGGAGATGGAATGGGTCGCATCAAGCAAATTACGCAACGGTATGATGAACATCTTGGAGATCGCTACCGCAAAGACGACATGTATACCGATAATCAATAAGGCGATTAACAGGCATTGACGGTAAAGATAGGACATCTGCTTATTTATATCTTTCATCTCCAGCGTTATCGCAGCAGCACCGATTTTATCCCCTTCATAGGTAAAAGGTATATACAGATCTATTGTTTTTTCCCTTTTATCCACCTTATGATAATAGAGCTTATCTTCAAAAGACCTTTTAGTAATTGCCATATTGATCATTTTCAGCTGATCAACACTCGCCTCGTTTCTCTCTATTTTGGTGTTTTCCTCTACGGCAACAAATACTTTTCCCGCTTCACTGAAAAGTGTTATAGTATGGATTCCAAGCGTGCCGGCCTCTTTGAGTATTCTATTGATTGTAACGGCATTAAGACTGGCCTCTCCCTCGATTACTTTATCTATGTGGTGTCTGAGTGTGGAACCTTTGTGCTGGCTGTTGAGGATGGCATTTTCAGCGATCAGATCAAGCTGGTTTTCAAAAACCATAAGCACGAATACGGACACATTAAGAACCGTTACAAAGAAATAGATGAGCCCTGTTTTAAAGATTATGGATTTTGCCCGTAACTGCATAAGGCTGGACTTCCTTCATTGTAATTACAATATTTCAATGGGTTACCCATGTGAGAGTCGTCGTTTGAACAACAAAGAGGCACAACATGGTTATCTGATTAATGATACCCTTTCAATAAGGCAATGTCAATAAAAGTCGCATACTTACCAAAAGAAATCCGGGGAGCATATTGCAAAGGTTCGCCGTTTTTCGTTTGCAGAAAATTATAATCCCGCAGGCTGCGCAAGCCTTTGGTTTGCAGTGTGGCAGGAGATACAGATTCCGATCGAGATCGGGAAGGTGAGTAGTATCGATACGCCCCCGGCAATTTTATGGGAGGAGCCGACGTGAAAGCACCGGCCTATGGCTGAGTCGATAGAGGAATTGCACTTAAACTGCCCAACCCTTAGCAGAATCAATATAAAAGTGGCTTTTTAAAACAGATCGGATCGGCAGCCGAATCGATTGAAAACTTAGTTTGAAAATCGGCAAAGAGTTGGGCTCAGTTTGCTCAAGCTATGATGCCTCGTATTCATTTAACTTGTTTCGCAAAGTCCTGATAGAGATATCAAGCATTTGAGCTGCTCTGGTGCGGTTATTATCACAATAATCGAGAGTTTTCATGATCAACTCTCTTTCGGCCTCCGCTACGGTCATTCCCGCAGCCAATCCGTCATTTGATGACTTACCCGGTACCGAGAAATTAAACATTTTCGGCTTTATCAGTCCGTTTCGGGTCAGAACAACCGCGCGCTCCACCGCATTCTCCAGCTCCCGAATATTCCCAGGCCAGGTATGCTTGCGCATCACGGCATAACATTCTGATTCCAGACCTTCAACATGAAACCCGTTTTCATCACTGCACTTTTTGACGAAATGGTTGGCCAAAACTTCCAGATCCTCCAGACGTTCCCGAAGCGGCGGCAGTTGGATATGAAAAACATTCAGGCGGTAAAAAAGATCCTCTCTGAAATTACCCTTTGCTATCTCATCCTGAAGGTTACGGTTGGTGGTCGCGACGATTCTCACGTCTACACTGACCGAATTATCCCCTCCCACCTTGCTCACTTCACGCTCCTGAAGAACTCGAAGCAGCTTTGCCTGAACGTGGATAGGCATCTCGCCTATTTCGTCCAGAAGGAAAGTACCCCCTGAAGCGCGCTCAAACATGCCCGTGCGGCTTCGAAGTGCTCCGGTAAAAGCACCTTTCTCATGACCGAAAAGCTCCGATTCGATAAGCCCTTCGGGAAGCGCTGCACAGTTTACCTTAATGAAAGGCCCGGCCTGACGGGGGCTTAGGTAGTGTATTGACCGTGCGATCAATTCTTTTCCCGTACCGGATTCTCCCGAAATCAAAACTGTCGAGCGGCTCTGGGCCACCGTTTCAACAAGCTCTTTTATCTCTTTGATTGAATGTGTCTCGCCGATATAATTCCATTTATCCGCAAGAGCTGTCTTCAACATTTTGTTTTCGGTAATTAAAGAACGATACTTCAAGGTACGATCTATATTCAGCTCCACCTGATCCAGAAGGTTCATACCTTTCTGAATAAAATCATATGCACCTTTTCTCATTGCCTCAACGGCAAGATCGACTGCACCAAAGGCGGTTATGACAATAAAGGGCACGTCTTCGTCTATCCGCTTGATTTTTTCCAAAAGCTCGATACCGCTCATGCCGGGCATTTTAATGTCGGATATGACCAGGTCGAAATCTTCGCCCCGAAACACTTCAAGCGCCTGCGCGCCGTTTGAACACGGATATACTTCCAGACCCTTACGCTCAAGAATCTCTACGATCGATTCGCGCATATGCAAGTCATCATCAACAACAAGTATTTTCTTTGCCATTGCGGTTAACAACCTTCTCTATATCGAACGAGGCAAAAACACACTTACAGTAGTACCCTTATCGGGCATGCTGTCAACGGTAATATAGCCTGAATGGTAATCAATAAATTTTTTAACAATCGCAAGACCGAGTCCGGTACCGTTTTCCTTTGTAGTATGGAAAGGATCGAATATTTTTTCAAGACGTGTCTTTTCGATACCCACCCCGTTATCCTTTATACGAAAACAGACATACTCACCGCGATTAACCGCGGCATCGATAGAAACGCATAAATGCCCCCCGCCGCTCATTGCCTGAACCGCGTTGAGACACAGGTTCATTACAACCTGCTGCAGCTTCTCAGGATCAGCCCTGACAGTAAAATCTCCGCTTTGGGCATCCCAATCCTTTTGCACGCTTATCGCCCATTCGAGTCTCTCGATCTCTATCTCTACGAAATTTATGGTCTCGGTCAACAGATCACTCAGTGATATGTTGCGCAACTCGGCCCTAATCGGCCTGCTGTAAACCAGAAGGTTGGAAACGATCTTATTGAGTCGCGATAGACCGTCGGTTATTTTCTTCAGCGTTTTGCGCCTGGGATCGTCAGCATCAAAATCCCGCTCAAGCAGTCCCGCCCAGACTCCCATTGCCCCCAGTGGATTGCGGATTTCATGAGCGACCGTTGCGGACATCTCACCAAGAACAGCCATTGTCCTGGTTCGTTGCATTTCCTCTTCCATGGCCTTGATTTGCGAGATATCACTGAAAATCTCCACCGCCCCCAACGATCGTCCACTCTGATCACGAAGCGCGCCGGTCTGATAAGAAACAGGAACAGGATACCCGTCCTTATGCCATATCACCTTTTCATCCCACTGATGTCCTTTACCGGTGGTCAGAACAGATGTCAACCAGTTGTCCTGATCATTCTCTTGGGGTTTGACGAAAGCCTCGGTATACGGCTTGCCGATCACCTCTGAGGGCAGGTAGCCGGTGATTTTGGAAGCAGCGCCGTTGAATTGGGTGACCCTGCCACTCATATCGATACCGATTACTCCACTGCTCATGCTCTCGAGGATGCTGTTGAGGTATGTGCGGGTTTCCTCAAGTTGAGCCAGACTCGAGGCCAGTTCGTTATTTTTACTGTCCAGCTCAAGGTTTACTTTCTTGAAATCTTCCTGCATCCCCGCATACGCCAGACTCAACTTTTCGGCCCGTTCCTGAAAAGCTGCAAACGCATTTTGTAAAGACTCGAACATATCGCCGGAAACCACCCGGCTTGCGTCATTAAGCTCGCTCATTACTCTTTTCTTCCCCACTGCTCATGAGATGCTCTAAATATCGCCTGACCTGATCCTCCGTTGAAAGAAACCGCTGAATTGACTTGCGTGTATTCTCAAATATCGAATCGAGTGTCTGAGCTTTTAAATCGTGTCGCATTTGATCTTTC
Source organism: uncultured Fibrobacterota bacterium (assembly GCA_964586285.1). Taxonomy (GTDB): domain Bacteria; phylum Fibrobacterota; class Chitinivibrionia; order Chitinivibrionales; family CAYFVL01; genus CAZPHU01. Next base: position 109,823 of record CAZPHU010000001.1, read on the forward strand.
TTCTCCTGCCAAATTCGGCTCTCCGTTGTCGATTGTTCCCGGACAGTCGATATTTGATCTAATAAAAGCTGTTTCTCCTCAAAAAGCGGCATTACCTTGTTTAAATCTCCCCGGGAAACGGAGAGCTGTCCGAGGATTCGCTGCCCAAGAGTAGTCAGCCTTCGATATAGTTCAAGCTGTCTGGTGTAAGATTCCGTAAGGTGGTCAATCAGCTCTTTGTGAGAAATATCATGCATAGGCATTCGGGTACATTCAGTGTTAGCGCAGGACCCCGCGGTACTCATTCTCCCAGACCGCATCTTCCATTTTCCATGCGGCCTGACGAGCCCAGTAATCGTCGGGGAACTTTTCCATTAATATTTTATACATTTTTATGGATCTGTCGTAATCGCCGGTGTTCTTATAGATGTTGGCGATCTGAAACAAACCCCAGGGAGTATCCTGAAAATTGGGATATTTTCGCGTAACCAGCATATAGTTTTTCAAGGCCTCATCATACTCTTGATTTTCATAATAGTAGTCGGCCATCTTATAGTATGAATCGGGTACACGCTCGTAAAGATTGTTTTTATTACCCTCGGATACAGCTTTTTGCAAAGCGGCTACTGCACGCTTCCCGTTTCCCAGCTCCAGATAGGTTGTTCCCTGCTTGTATAAAGAGTACACCTTGTCGGCGGGAGTAACAGCCTTCCGGCCTGCATATTCGTAAGCATCCACGGCCTTTCTTTGTTGATCCAGTTCATGGTATGTGTCCCCAAGTTTCTCATAAGCTTTTCCTATCCACTTATGACTTCGCTGACTCTGAATAAAGCGGCGAAACATCGGTTCGGCCTGGTTAAGCTCTTTTCTTTCGAAATATGACAGTGCTTTGAGAAATGTGCTCTGTGCGGCGACATCGTAGGTCGGATATCGATCGATTACTTGTTGAAACTGGTTTTCCGCCGCAGCATAGTTATTCAATTTCATGTAACAGATGCCGATATTGTAAAGCGAACGCGCCGCGACATCCCCGCGGGGATAGTCAATGAGTAACTTGCGAAATTCCTCTATCGCCTTATCGTAATTACCCTTCTGAAAAGCACGCACTCCCCTGAGCATCGCCTGCCCCGGATCGGTCAAGGTATCCACGATGCTCATGGATAGAAGCGAATCTATGCGTACCTGTACAGGTGCGATAGGCTTCTGCTCAGGGACTTTGCTGATTTCGCGGTGAAGCTCATCCTGGGCTAATTCGTTTATGTCTATGGTGACTTTCTCACGCTGAGACGGACTGAGAGCCTCACGATACTGTTGCAGCAACTTTTGCGCTTCACGCTTGCCGGGTTCATAATTGGTCTTACGTATGTATTGCGCCAGATGTTTGATTGCCGGAGAGTACGCTTTTTCTTCTCCGTAAATCTTCCCTAGATAAAAATGCGCGTTATAACCCAGATCAGGGTAGCTTAAGGCGTTTTGAAAATTGACCTTAGCCATATTGTTGCGCCCCTGACGGCGGCGGATAAGGCCGGCGTAGTAGTAAGCTCCCGGATGTTCGGGTTGTTTTGAGATTGCTTTGCGAAGGTGTTCAAGTGATTTAGAAAATAAACGATCATCCCTGTTTTCGACTGCCTTTTGATATGCGGCTACTCCCTTGTGAAACTCTTGCTGAGCGATTCCTCTCCGGGCGGCAGCTGCGGAATTTGCGCCGCCGGAAGAACCTTTAGCCGGTGAATGCTTCTTTTTCGTTCCGGATGGAGAAAAAGAGGGCTCATCGGCAGAGGCGACGGTTGTCGTATCGTCGGTCGTGCCGCCATTGTTTCCAGTGCCGCCGGAACTAACTTTTCTGATCAAGCGATCAATCTGAAGCTGTATACTGTCACGCTCCTGCGGATCACTGGATTGCAGATAGTTCTGAAGCTCCTTGATCGCATTCTGATACTGCCTGTCGTCCTCATAAGCCGCCGCCAAAAGTTTGTAGGCTTTACCCCATCCGGGGTTATATACCAGCGCTTTTTTGAGGTTGTAGATGGCCAGACGCTGTCTTTTCTGCCGCATTCTTATTTCGGCAATATGCATATATGCGTTGTAATTGTCGGGATAGGCAGCCAATACCTTCCTGAAAGATTCTATGGCCTGATCCTGCTTGTTCTCATTTTTATACTTCACACCAAGCCGATAATGTACATAATCATGAGTCGTCTCGCTTTGCGCAATGGTATGCAACACCAAAAGCATCACAGCAAACACCGGAACCACCCTGATCCAAAGCACTTTTTTCATAACTTCTTGTTCTTCCAAACCGTTTTAACTATCCCGATCATTCCCCTGCATATAAGAGATGTCGAAGAAACTAAACAGGCGCTGATTCATCTCTACTGATAAGTATAGTATCCCGGAAATGCATTGTAAACCGTTAAATCCATGCTATACGAGCATTAAAGTACGACATAAGGTAATGTGCGAATCGCCCGGAGAAAATCGCTCGTTTCGGTTAATTTGTTTTACCGGATGAACTCAATCTACACCTTTGCAAACACCAATCTATTCTCTTTAACGGTTACCAGGATATTTGTCATAAGTGTGTTTATCAGCTTTCGCTTCTCACCGTACTGAATGATTGTATTGGGTTGAATCTCCTCGGCATGAATCGACGGTCCCGTCCTGTTTTGCCACCCGGCTTTAAGCTGCTCAACTGTCTCGGAAAGATGATTATACTCTTTCTGAATGCCGTAAATGTGTGATTTTAGCTCGTTTACTTTCATTTCTTCATTATGCGGCAACTTTCCTGAATCATTCATCCCGTGGCGGACAAGAAGAAAAAGTTCTTCCTTGCAATTTTGTATTTCGGAAGCCAGATGACCCATTTCTTTCATTCGTGATTCGATTGATTGGACAATCTCCGCCTGCGCCCCGATATCAAGAAATGTTTTCGTTTCAGTTGCCGCTCCTATTGTCTTAATAAATATTTCATCGGCTACACTGATTCTGCCGCCAAGAACCGTCTGAGCACGAAAACTTCCACCGGCGCTGATTTTACTGTTTATACAGTGTTCAATAAAGGTAATGTCGGATTTTGCGTCAATCGTACAATTTTCTGCATACCGCGCCTTCAAAGATCCACCACAGCTGATTTGGGCGCGACTTCCTCCCACGATTCCACCCACAACGCGGCAGTTACCGCCGCATTCGATCTCTGCCTCCTCGATACTTCCTTTTACAGTCAAGTTACCGTCTACCTGAACAGTGAACCCGCTTTTGACGGTTCCGCAGATCTCCAGATCGCCCTTGAATTTCACGTTTCCGGTGCTGTAATCTACATCACCGTTAATGGCCCTTTTTGTTACCACCGAAACAATCCCATCGGGACTTATGCTTAAAGCCCCATTTTCACAGGCTACAAGCGTGCTCGGATCATTTTGCGCAAATGAGACATTTTCACCGGGCTTTATGGTTGATTTTTTCGATAAAGGAGCCTCGATTGGTTCACCCCTGACGTTTAATCCGGCAATTCCCTTCTCAGGAGGTATGATCCGCAAAAGAGGAGTTCCTTTACTTACGTTGACAATGGCGTGAAGCTCTTTATGATCGACTCTTCCATTCATGAGTTCCCGAGGTTTACCCCGGGACTGATTATCCACCAAAAACTCAACTTCAGCATCACGGCCGGGCACGGCAGCTTTTCCTCTTGCAACTACGATCCGCCTTCCATGAACTTTCTCCTCACACATTTGCATCAAGGCTGCCTTGTCGATGCCTGCGCGTATACCCTTTTGTTTTAAAAATTCATGCACGATCTGAACATCAGGATAGCTCTCATTATCGGCCACTTGTATTTCAAGATACGCCTCAAGTGCATTGGGGGACAAAGTTACACGAAAATTTGCCATGACTACTCTTTCGATGGATCAAGAGGAGAATCGGTGTTCAGATACTTTTGCACATAATCTTCAATCGCCTGCTCCAGACTCATACATTTATGATCACAGCCGGCATCACGAAGTTTTTGCATCGTCGCGCATGTGTAGTATTGATACTTGCCGCGAAGGTGCTCCGGCATCGGAATGTAGCGAATATCAGGTTTTTTACCCACTGAAGAAAAGATCGCACGGGCCACATCGTTCCAGGAGCGAGCCTCTCCGGTACCGATATTGAAAATTCCGCCAATCTGGGGATTATCGTAAAAAAACATCGTCATGGCTACAGCGTCTTTGACATACAAAAAATCACGTTTCTGTTCTCCGTCGGCATACTCCTCACGATGCGATGAAAACAGATTCATGACACCTTCATCCCTGACAATCGGATATGCCTTGTTTATCACACTGCGCATATCCCCTTTGTGCCCTTCATTGGGACCGAAGACGTTGAAGAATTTTAATCCTACGATCTTCTCAAGCCATCCCTCTTTCATTGCCAATAGATCGAAAAGGTGTTTTGAGTATCCGTACATGTTAAGAGGTCGCAGACTCGGCAGCAGAGCTTCATCATCGATATATCCCTGATCGCCATTCCCATAGGTTGCGGCGCTGGATGCGTAAACAAACCGACATCCGTTGGAAAGAGCCCAGTCGGCGATTCTTGACGTATACCTGAAGTTGTTTTCCATCAAATAATCGGCATTGCGCTCCGTGGTTGCCGAGCAGGCTCCCATATGGAAGATCGCCTCGAGTTCACCGGCAAAGGCACCTTTTTCCAGCGCATCGATAAACACCGACCGATCCAGGTAATTGCGAAACCTCAACGGCACCATGTTTCGCCACTTTTCAGATTCGCCAAGATGATCTACAATCAGGATATCTTCAATCCCTCGTTTGTTGAGTTCCCATACGATTGCACTCCCTATGAATCCGGCACCTCCGGTTACTACTATCATTTGCGGCTACCCCTTTCAACTCCACGGAAAGAAACCATTTTTGCTACGGTTAAAGCGGCTGTCCAAATCTGAATCAAGCCTGTATGAACAAAAAAATAAGAAAAGGTACGGGATTCGCCCATCAAAAATGCTTCCGCTTCCATTTGGGGGTGACCGATAATCATTTTCGGCATGATTTAAGTTCTGTTAATGCTGACTGATATTGTATTTTTCCATTACTTATTTTCTGTTCAGAAAAAGTACTTCACCGATCTCATGCCGGTATCCTGCCTTCCCCTCCACCCGCAAGCGGTAGGACGGGAAGGATCACAGATGAATCAGTTGTGGTTATTCTGAACAGATACTACTTAAGTATTATATGTCTGCCTCCAAAATTCAATTCTTTTGAAAGTCGCTATGATTCAATGTCCCAAGTGCGGAAATATGAACGTTTTCCAATCGATTGCTTACGAGTGTCGGATCTGCGGAACTCTGATTCCCCATGTTAAACCAACTGCCCGGCCAACTAATCCGGTAGCCTGGGATAATTTCGAAAACACGGGAGTCGTACAGGCTTTGGTACAGACAATCTATGATGCGATATTACATCCTTTTCGATTCAGCAAAAATGTCGCGGATAAGGAAGACTTTGTTAAAGCCGTCATTTTTGCATTGCTCATCGGCTCAGCGACAACTCTGATAACGACTCTTCTTTCGCTGCGGTTTTCCCATCCGATATTTGGTTTTTCCACCGGAGATTACCTCTCCGCTGCAAAAAATCTGATTTACTCCCCTGCCGGCATGTTATTACGCATACTTTTTACAGGCCTGTACGTGCACATGATGCTTTATATCGCGGGACATAGATCCAGACCGCTTGGTTCGACTCTGCGTATTGTCAGCTACGCACATGCGGTTTTCTTTCTTTCTATATTGCCCTTTTTCGGAGTTTTTGCATCTACGGTTCTTTTTTTGTACGTTCTTTTGACGTCATCTGCCTTTGCACACAAGATAAGCCCGGTAAAAACGGCATTCATTCTTGTGATGCCACTATTGATTTTCCTTACATTCGCGACGCTTTCACTTATTTTTGCGGCCGGGACAGGTCTTTTTATCACCGATTTGATTACAGAGCTGATTTTTTCGTTACAATAAGATACAATCAGATAGAAATCCAAGAATTTGCTTAGAACCTGGAAGAAAGAAAATCTAGTATGGCCAGTAGTATAAATATGCTTCTAGATGTCACCATGCCCATTTCGGTCCAGCTGGGGCAGACACGCATGACTATCCGGGAGCTGTTGAACCTCAAGAAAGGAAGTCTTGTTCAGCTCAACCGTATGGCCGGTGAACCTGCAGATGTATCCATAAACAACAAGATGCTGGCAAAGGGAGAAATTACAGTTGTCGATGATCGTTTGGCGGTAAGAATAGGAATACTGTATGGAGCACGGGAGAAGTTTAAACATCTTTAACAGCCTTGCGCGGATTTTTTTCGGAATGTATTTATAAGATCGATTTAAAGGGAGATTTCATTCGACTGATATAGCCAAAAACTCCTTTTCCGCCGCAAAGTTTCCCAAAATGACTGAAAAATTTCCGCTCCTGCCGATAGCCATTCTTTATTTGTGCTTATGCGGCTTTCCGATTTGTGCTCATGAAGGTGCGATCAACCCCTCCCCATCGATTCTGTACCTTAACTCCTACCATCATGGATTGGAGTGGTCCGATAATGTTTACAGCGGGTTTATGAGAGAAATAGAAGATTCTCCGCTGCATATTCGTGTTTCCGCGGAATACATGGATTCAAAATTCCATAGTAACAGATCAGTCGATTCACTTCTTCTTATGATGCTGCTCAGAAAGCACGCCCAAAATCCTCCCCAGCTTATCGTCACCTCCGATAACAACGCTTTGAATTTTGTAACAAAATACCGCGATGAATTCTTCCCAAATGCTCCGCTGGTATTCTGCGGAATTAATTACGTGTCCGGCGCCAGACCAAGAATTCCCAACTCCACCGGAATATATGAAGATATTTCAGCCGTCAAAACCATTGAAATGATTAGAAAATTACATCCTCTGACACAGACAATTGTTTTTATCAGTGACACAACTTACACCGGACGCATTCTTCAAAGACGAGCGCTCGCCGACACTCTTCTTTTTAGCGGTACAGTTTCTTTTGATACCATTTCGGCCGAACCAACCGACAGCTTTGTAAGAAAGTTAAGTTCCATTCCTCAAAATGCCGCCATTATCATACTTTCAACATACCGCAATCGACATGGACAGTATGTATCCGTCAGAAAAGCGAATGAGTTCATAGCAGAGTATTCTTCGGCGCCGGTTTACAGTTTATGGGAGCACCGAATCACCGGCGGTGTGATTGGAGGATATGTTCTTCAGGATGCAAAGCATGGTAAGAAGGCCGCGAAGATTGTGCGGCGGGTGCTTTCAGGTGCCCACGCGGATGATATACCTTTTCAGGTAGACTCTGTGGTCAAGCCGGTTATAGATTTTTATGCCGCCAAGGCAAAAGGCTTGAAACTTACCGACCTGCCAAACGAGTATACGATTTACAACCGGCCGGTTCCCATCTATGAGAAGTACCGTCCTTATGTTTTGGGAGCCTTATTCGTTTTTGCTTTCCAAACGATGATCGTGGTGACACTTCTATTAAACATTTCCCGGCGTAAACGTGCCGAAAAGCACTTGGCCGAAAACGAATCGTACACACGAGACATCATAGCAAATGCACCGGTTCCGATGGCGGTTGTAAACCGTAACGGGAACTTTGAGATGATAAACAAAAAAGTCACCGAAGTTTACGGATACACGATTGAGGAAATACCCGGTATTCTCAGTGGGCTGGAAAATGTCTATGCCGACGGTGAGAACCGTGAAAAAATGATAGCAAACTACAAAGCGCAAGATAATGAGCAGTTCTTTCAAGGTGGTCCCGAATGTGTCTCCATTCGCTGCAAAGACGGTTCAATAAGGTATGTGGAATTCTACTTTCGAAAGGCTCACTACGACCGCTACATACTGGTTGTCCACGATATAACCAGTCAGCGTGAGGCGGAAAAAGCACTACGGGAAAGTGAGCGTGAATTGAGAATGATGTTTGAAAATCATTCCGCGATTCTGTATTTAGTGGATTTTGAGACTCTGGCCATTATTGACGTAAACGAGGCAGCTTGTGCGTTCTACGGATACTCGCGTGAGCAGTTCAAGAGCATGCATGTATATGATATAAATGTAGATAGTGCCTTGGAAATCCGCAAAAAAATCACCGTCCTGAACAACAGAGGAACCGGCTCTACATACGTAAAGCATCGACTTGCAAACGGCGATATTCGCGACATGGAAATACGCGCATCACTTATCGAGCCAAGCGAAAAAAGAAAGTACTACTTCATTATCGGCTACGATATCACAGAGCGTATTCGCATGGAAGAGCAATTGCGCCACACCGAAAAGATGAGTGTTGTCGGTCGTCTGGCGGGTGGAATCGCGCACGATTTCAACAATCAACTCACCGGAATTTTAGGCACTGCCGATCTTCTTCGCAGCAGTTTCGATACACAGAGTGATCACTATGCCTTGGCGGAAGTGATATTTAAATCGGCTCGGAACGCATCCACTTTAACTCATCAGCTGCTTACTTTTGCAAGAAAAGGCAAACAGCGAAATGAGATGGTCGACATCCATCAAACACTCCTCGAAACTCTTACGCTCTTTTCACATAGTGTTACAAAAAAAGTCACTATCGTACAAGATTTTAAGGCCCCTTTGTCAAAGATAACGGGCGATCATGCTCAACTCCAAAATGCATTTCTGAACCTGGCAATAAACGCCCGTGATGCATTTGACACAGGCAGGGGGACTATTGTTTTCACAACACGTAACTGTGAGATAAGAGATGAGGACATCTCCCGTGATACTTACCTTTCGGAACTCTCCCCCGGGTCATATATATTAGTACGCGTATCCGATACCGGCAGAGGAATAGATCCCGAAGTTTTAAAACACGTATTCGAGCCTTTCTTTTCAACAAAGTCTCCCGACAAAGGAACGGGAATGGGATTATCCGCCGCATACGGTACAGTCAAGAACCATAACGGCGCAATACGAATAGAGAGCAAAATCGGGAAGGGCACTACTGTCTCGATATACCTTCCTCTACATTCGAATATCGCGGGTAAACGCGTTGAGACTTCCAAACATCAACCACAACCAAACACTGCCGGCAAGCCCGGGAAAACGATACTCGTGGTGGATGATGAAGAAATCATACGTATTACGGCAAAAAGTCTGTTAAACTGTATCGGGTATACTTCAATACTATGCAGCAACGGAAAAGATGCCGTCGAAAGATTTAAATTAAGCGGTAATGAAATCGATTTGGTTTTGATTGATATGATAATGCCTGGTCTGGACGGTGCTGAAACCATTTCCCAACTCAGGAAAATTAATCCCCTGCTGCCGGCAGTCATCTCCTCCGGATACAGCGAAAGCTCCATTCAGAATCTTGTCGATAATAGATATACCTTTTCCATTCAAAAGCCTTACACGCTTTCCGAATTGAAACAAAAATTGGCAATCGTTTTCTCTTTATCGACTTCGACACCCGATATTGCATAGCTTGATACCGGTATCGATGCCGATGTTAATACCGCCCGGATATCGGTAAGAAAAACACACACATCCGTTGCAGCCGACCCGTTGCAGTCAACCCGTTGCGCAACATCTTAACATGTAATAACTGTTGCACCTCCATACTGTTCACACTCGCTTAGGTAACAAAACGTTCTATTTTAGGCCATTTAGCCCGTATTTTTGAGATACAGCATTGTGGCATGCATTTTGATTTGTTTGTTGAGTACAGATGTATGATGCAACACTTTCACACGGGAGCGATTCAATGAAACATGGTCCAGATCTATTCAAGGGAAGATACTTTTCAACTACCGCAACGGTAATGCTGTTTTTGCTTTCGGTTTTTTTCACGGCCGAATCGTCGACGGGATCACAGAAAACCGAATCGGTAAGGCATATCAACAGCGTAGAAGAATTTAAAGACGTGATCGAATCCTCCGAAGATCGGCTTCTTGTCTTTGACCTATATGCCGACTGGTGCATGCCCTGTAAGATACTGGGCCCCCGGCTCGAGAAAGTAGCGGCCGAGAATCAGCAGTTCGCTTCGGTTTACAAAATCAACGTGGATAAACATCCAGGCATAGCGGGTATGTTCGGGACAAGAGGTATACCGTTTGTTGTTTTTGTCAAGGGAAAAACCGCAGTACACGCCGTTACCGGAGTTCAGCCCGAGGAGGTTTATGAAGATGCCATACGAAAATATTTCGAGTAGAACCGCTTGAAATTTTCGCCGGGCATTACTCTGTATTTAGAAGAAATGCATTGTCATAGTCCCCGATAGAGAGGAGCTGATCGGTCAGGTTTTCGATGTATCGTTCGCCTTCGTTCAATTCCAACGTAATCGGCTGTTTTTGGCCTTGCAGTTACCTCTCTTCCATTCTTTGCCAAAACGATGGAGCGATTGTAAGCGATGTGCCCTCCCAGATCAACGCTCCTTCGGCTTTTAAGCGGACAAGCAAACGTGAAAGCGTCTCGGGGGTCGTTGCGATAGCATTGGCCACATCTTTTTTGGAAAGAGAAATGGATGCTTTCTGTTTTATCCCGATGTGCTCTTTAAGGAAAATCACCAAACGATCCTCCACATCATGTGCAGACAATGAACGTATCTGTTCGGCAAGATAGCGCATTTTCCTCATCATTGCGGCCAAAAAATCATCCCGAAACATCTCATTTGCAAGCAGACATTTAAACTGATGCTTTGGTATCATGTAAACCATACCTGTTTTGAGCGCAACCGCATTGACCGGATAGCTGCTTTGTTCAAACAGTATAACCTCCGCAAACATTTCCCCAGGATTTATAATTTTTATTACTATCGGTTTACCTTCGGGTGATGTTTTATACAACTGAACAAGTCCGGTTACCAGTATGTAAATCGAGTGCCCCGGATCACCTTCCAGAAAAAGAATCTGCTTTTTTGTCAGATGTTTCTCCAGGCAAATATCGGCAAGTGACAGAAGACTTTTTTCCGATATCGATTCAAACAGACTGATTCGCGACAGTATTTCCTCTTTTGTTACCCCTGCAGGCATCGCTTTACTTTCCTTTGACTAAATATTACAAACCAAGCTCAAGCCTGGATTCCAGACTCTTAACTCACCCCATCACACCTTCAATAACCGCAAGCAGCTCTTTTGTTTGAAAAGGTTTTTTAATCAAACCCACGGCTCCCATCCTGTCGATATCTATCGACTCCCTGTCCCCGCAATAGCCTGTCGAGGCAATCACCTTGATTTGACGATCTATATCTTTTAGCCTCTTTATAAACTCTTCACCACTAATATAAGGCATGATCATGTCTGTAATTACAAGATCTATTGATTGCCGGTGCTTTCGAAAATAGGTAAGAGCTTCCCTGGGATCATTAAACTCTACCGTATCATGCCCCGCAACCTTGAGCATCATGGCCGCCGCCCGACATACCAGGCTCTCATCATCCACGACAACAATTCGATATCGCTTTCCGGGTTCTATAAAAGCGGGGCGCTTAGGTCTGTATCCATGACCCGCGGGTTGAACAACCGGAAGAAAAATATCAAAGCAGGTACCCTCATTTTCCGTGCTGCACACCTCGATTGTACCGTTTGTTTTATTAACAGTCTCGTAAATCGCGGCCAGTCCCAATCCCGTCCCCTTACCTTTTCTCTTGGTTGTAAAGAACGGCTCGAATATCCGGTCTATAATTTCCGGCTTGATGCCGACTCCCGTGTCGCTCACACGTACATGAAGGCAGTTGTCACAGCTTAGTTGAGAAGGGACTTTATCCTTTTCTACCACATTCGTTTCGAAGGTAATGGCCCCTCCCCGGGGCATGGCATCCCGGGCATTTATCCCCAGATTCAAAAATGCACTTTGAAGGTATGCGGGATCACCCAGCACAAAGGAATTTGACGCATTAAATATACGACTGATTGTAATATTCTTTTCGATACTGCGCTCCAGTAAACCCGTTACCTCGAGAAGAATCGAATGAATGTTGACAACCACCGGATTGTACTGCCCCCTTTGAGAAAACGCCAGCAGCTTGTTTACAAGATCCGCCGCGTGTCTGCTTGCCGACAGTATGCTTTGCGCATAGTCGCGAACCAACTCCACCTTATCGGCTTCGATACATATCAGATCCGCATATCCCATGATCCCCGCAAGCTGATTATTAAAATCATGAGCCACTCCCCCCGCCAGTCTGCCGACAGCTTCCATTTTCTCCGAGTGACGAAGCCGCGCTTCCATCTGCCTTCTTTCAGTCACATCCCCGGCAATGATAAGATAAACCTTCTCCGCACCGGTTTCAACCAATGTAATTGAAACGTTGCATTCAATCAACTCACCGCATTTCTTTTCGAAAAACCAGTCAAATGAATAAACATCGCCTACAGCCAAATCAAAAAGAGCGTTTTTCATATTCTCCAGCGTATTTGCATTTTCCGGCTGACATTTCGGAGAAAGATCGATCGGCGATTTTCCCAGCAACTCCTCGCTGCTGAATCCAAAAAGTTTCTGTGCCTGCATATTGGCCTGAACTACCCGCGGGATATGGTCCTCAACTTTCAGCATCATGATAGCTTCACCCGCATGCTCAAACAACGCGCGATACTTGCGCTCAGATTTCGCGCATTCAAGCGCCACCATTTTCTTCTCCGTAATATCTCTTCCCGCTGCGGTTACACCGCAAATCTCCCCGCGCTCATTGCGAATCGGATTGAAAGACAGCGAGAGCCATCGCACACCCCTTCTCGTAAGCGCCCGTAATTCCGCCTGAAGCTGCTTGCCCCGTAAAACCTGACTTACAATTTCTTCGACCGAAGCTCCGTCGTCGTCGTGTATCAGCGACACGAAATCTTTTGCGTAAAGTTCTTCCTTGCTTCCTTCGAAAAGATCCAGAAAAGAAGAGTTGATAAAAAGATACTTACCCGAAATGTCAAGCTGAACAATCAAATCGGTTTGCACCTCGAACAATGACCGATATCTGTGTTCGGTCTCGGCCGCTCGATGATTGGCCCTTTGGTATTGCGTTACATCCTGGAAAGTTAACGTGCACCGTCTTTCCCCGTTGTGAAAAGCATGCATCTCAAAGACCCTTTTTAGTTGTTCTTCCTCTAAGCTGATAAGGCATTTACTCCAGGGTTCCCCACCCCGGGCCACAAGCTTGAGTTTGCGCACATCAGCCTCACTTATACCCTCGATTGCCTCCTGAATCGCCTTACCTTGCTGACTACTCCCCAGAAGCTCATCCGCACGAATGTTTGACTCTTCAAGGATAAGCCTCTTTCGATTATCGAGTCGATATCGATGGATTCCAATAGGTATGCGATCCAGATCATATTCGAGCCTGAGATTACGGGCCTCAAGATTTTCAATGCGCTCTATCAATTCTTTTCGCGTCAACTTATCATGCTCAGTCAACTGTACTCTCCGCAAGCAATTAGTTCGGGAATTTTGACAGATTTTCTAAATCTTAAATTCATAGTCCGACAAAAACGCGTCTTTTACCCGATTACATGTCCACTTGTTTGATCATGGTCGGAATTTCGAGCAGCCCAGAGAAGGAATCCCGGAAACCGATCAAGACTTGCCGGATCAGACTTAAAAATAGTCTATCGGCCACAATTTTCCCTACATATCAAAGAACAAGGCCAATAGACCCCAACCGCCGCTCATCGTAATGGCCGGGGCTGATATCATATCATAACCTGTGTTTTTTGGAACAGTCACCCATGGGACAGCACCTTTTATCATTTCTCTTGATTCACATCAAGGTTATAATCCCCTTTGGTTCGTATCTTTATAACATGGCAAACGACAATGCGTCCGGATCAAAGGACACCAACATAAAGCAGGAGGAATTCTAATGAAACGCAAGGTTATCGAAATAGACCCAAAATCATGCAACGGCTGCGGAGTATGTATCCCAAACTGTCCGGAAGGGGCAATTCAGATCATCGACGGAAAGGCTCGTCTGATAAGTGACCTGTTCTGCGACGGGCTTGGGGCCTGCATAGGTAACTGTCCTGTGGGAGCAATCAGTGTCATCGAACGCGAAGCCCAAGCCTATGACGAGCCTCGCGTGATGGAAAACATCATCAAACAAGGCCCAAACACCATAAAGGCCCATCTTAAACATCTGGACGATCACAACCAGGAGGAATTCCTCCGACAGGCAATTGCAGTGCTGAAGGAGAAGGGAATCGATATACCCGAGTACAAGGAGAAACAAACAATGCATGCACCTCACGCTTCCGGCGGATGCCCCGGATCACAGGCGATGTCTTTCGCGAAACGTGAAAACAACCAGCCTCAAGACTCCACTCGCCGCCCCTCAAAGCTTGGCCACTGGCCGATTCAGATGCACCTGATATCGCCCCACGCCCCTCACTATAAGGGCGCGGACGTGCTTCTGGCCGCGGACTGCGTGGCTTTCTCCATGGGCGATTTTCATCGGGACTTCCTCGATGGCAAGGCTCTTGCTATAGCCTGCCCCAAACTGGATGATGGTAAGGATGTGTATGTGGCTAAGATCAAGGCTCTGATCGATGAGGCCAAAATCGACACCCTGACCGTCATGATGATGCAGGTACCCTGCTGTAGTGGACTTCTTCGCCTGGCCCAACAAGCTGCCGATGAGGCACAACGCAAAGTTCCGATCAAAACCATTGTGGTTAGCCTGGAGGGTGAAATCATTCGGGAAGAGTGGGTCTAACTCCAATTCTCTTGATACGGATCAAGGAAATGAAAAACCGCTTAGTCTATCTTTATTAATGACAAATGAATGAACATAAAAAACAAATTACTGATTACTAAGTAGATGTACTTTCTTAACCACAAATAAAGGAGTTTTCCCATGAACATGTTTTGCTTTCAATGTGAACAGGCTGCCAAGGGTACAGGATGCGAAGTTAGCGGCGTGTGTGGAAAGAAACCGGAGGTTGCCGCACTGCAGGATGTGCTTATCTATCAGCTCAAGGGTATAGGATACCTGGCACATCAGGCCCGCCTTAGCGGTGTCTCGGATGATGAGATCAATCGTTTTACGGTCGAGGGGCTTTTTACCACGGTAACCAATGTCGATTTCGATCCTCAGCGTCTTATAGGATGGATCGAAAAGGGCGAACAGATGCGCCAAAAAGCCGCGCGGCTGCTGAGCCAAACAGGGAAAGCTCCTGATGCTTCCTCTTGGCCCGCACCTGCAAACTATACACCCAAAAACAGTGTGGAAGAGCTGGTCGGGGAAGCGGCGGTTATTGACGGCATCGGTGTATTGACCGCTACACCCCAGGAGGACATTCGATCACTCAAGGAGCTTTTGACATACGGACTCAAGGGAATGGCCGCCTACGCCGATCATGCCTATATTCTTGGCAAGAAGGATGAAGCGATCTTCGCTTTCATTCATGAGGCGCTCAGTGCTCTTACCGAGGATGATATCACCATGGAGCGTCTGGTCGATTTGAACATGCGCTGCGGAAAGACAAATATTCGCACGATGGAGATTCTTGATGAGGGTCACACCAGCCACTTTGGTCATCCCGAGCCCACTCCAGTGCATCGCGGCCTCAAGAAGGGTCCCGCTATTGTGGTCAGCGGTCACGATCTGGTCGATCTGGAAGAGCTTCTCAAGCAGACCGAAGGAACCGGTGTGAATGTTTACACTCACAGCGAAATGCTTCCCGCGCACGGTTATCCGGGTCTAAAAAAGTACAAGCATCTGGCGGGACATTTCGGCACGGCCTGGCAGAATCAGCAACAAGAGTTCGATGGTGTTCCGGCCGCTTTTCTGTTCACCACCAACTGTATTCAGAAACCCCGCGACTCCTACAAGGATCAGGTTTTTACGAGTGGTATTGTAGCGTGGCCCGATGTGACGCATATCAAAAACCGGGATTTTACACCGGTGATCCAGAAGGCAAAGCAGCTGGGGGGTTACGATGAAGATCAGCCCGCAAAGCAGCTGATGACCGGATTTGCACGCAATGCGGTTCTCGGCGTTGCCGATAAGGTTGTGGAAGGTGTCAAGAGTGGTGCGATCAGGCATTTCTTCTTGGTGGGAGGCTGTGACGGGGCCAAACCCGGACGTAATTACTACACCGAACTGGTTGAAAAGTCTCCCAAAGACACGATCATTCTGACCCTGGCCTGCGGAAAGTTCAGATTCAACGATCTTGAAATCGGCGACATAGGCGGAATCCCGCGTCTTCTGGATGTAGGACAGTGTAACGATTCTTATTCTGCAATCAAGATAGCCGAGGCGCTGGCGGGAGCGTTTGAGTGCGGCGTAAACGATCTGCCTTTAAGCCTGATTCTCTCCTGGTATGAGCAGAAAGCGGTTGTTATTCTTCTGTCGCTTCTATCGCTTGGAATCAAGGGCATTCGCCTGGGTCCGACACTGCCGGCGTTTATCACGCCCAATGTGCTGAACTTCCTGGTGGAGAATTTCGATATCAAACCGGTAACCACCGCGGAAGAAGACCTCCAAGCAGTGCTTGGGAAATAAGAATCAGAGTCAAAAAACATGTTCAGAGTCGAGAGAAGAGAGATGAGTTCAAAACTATTCTCACTCGACTCTCGACTCTGAATTTTGGATTTTCATGCACTTTGAAGCCCGTGCCTCTGAGCTTAGCCGGGCAATTCTGCCTTTTGTCTGAACTGTGATCCGTCTGATTTGTGATGGATTCTGATGAGACTGACCCTGTTATCAGGCATTTGTTGATAAAAGCGAATCTATTTTATGGACCTCAATGATCACCTTATGATGATCTTTTGTGATAGTGCCGGATTGCAAAAGCAAACCGGCACATTGTTTACGGCTTAGATTAGGCCCGGCGCTTCGATCTCCTCCGCCATGATTTTGAGTCCACTCTCCATCTCTTCTTCGCTGCATTGAGTGAAGTTCAACCTCATGCACTTAAGCTCTTTCTCTCCCGCGAAAAATGATGCTCCGTCGGCGAAGGCCACATCCCTTTTCAGACATTTACGAAGAAGCCCCTGAGCGCTTGTGCCGTTGCGAAGCGATGCCCAGAAAAACATACCTCCGCGTGGGTTGTTCCATTCCATCTTGTCACTGAGGTATTTGTTCATGTACAGATTCATTTTGTCACGTTGTCCGGTGTAAAAGGACCTGTTCCTTTCCAGATGATTTTTAAGATCCAGTCTCTTTAACACTTCACATAGCAGAAGCTGCTGAAAGAGTCCCGTGCACAGATCCGCCGCCTGTTTAACGGTTATCATAGCCTCAATTATACCAGTGTTGGACCACACCCAGCCTAGTCTAAACCCGGGAGATACCATTTTGGAAAATGTTCCCAAAAAGACAGCTCTCTCTGCTCCCATTGCGCTTATGGGCGGCGGAGGTGCCTGATCGTAGTAGAGTTGGCTGTAGGGATCATCCTCCACCACCAGACAACCTTCCCTGTTCAAAATATCGACTATCTGCGCACGACGACTAAGGCCGCAGCAGGTTCCCGACGGATTCTGAAACGAGGGGATGGTGTAAAAGAAAGCGTGCTTGTGTTTTCTGAGCTTGCTCCGAATACACTCCGGCACCGGCCCCTCATCGTCCATGATCACCTCGTCGTACCGAGGCTCATATGCGGCAAAGGCCTGGAGGGCGGCAAGGTAGGTCGGGCGTTCAACCAAAAGGTGTGCACCGGGATTTATAAGCACCTTACCTAAAAGATCAAGAGCCTGCTGCGATCCGTTAACGATAAGAATATCGGAGGCTTTTGCCGGTAGTCCCAATCCGTTTAGCCAACCCGCTATGTACTCCCGAAGCTCAGTCTCGCCTTCACTGGCGCCGTACCTGAAGGCCCGTGCCCCGTATCTGGACATCACCGATTCGAATGCATCGGCGATAGTATCAAGAGGTACACAACTGTCGTGAGGAACGCCGCCGCCAAAGGAGATGATCTTACGTCCCTGTGCCGCCATGAGTATTTCCCGAATACCCGAGCGGGGAATGTAGCGTACACGATCGGCGGATACGTAGGTAGGAATGCAGTTCTGAAGAATATCATTGCTTTTCATGACTTCCCGGCCTCCTGCGTTTAAGGGTGCTTGGGTGCGAATAACCTCCGATGTTAAGAACTGCATGGAATTGAGATGCACGGGCTCGAATTGTTTCGGCATAAAACATGTTTACCTCCCAGGGTAATTGGTAAAAAAAAAGGCTCCCCGGAAGTTTCCCGGAGAGCCGTCTTGTATTCTGAATTTAGAATGAGAACTTATTCCGGGCACATACCAAATGACATAACGGCCGCAACTACATAAGCCGCCGCGCCCGCGATAATCACCTGTGTATATATTCCCAGATTCCTCATGATTTCAATATAGCTGTAAACTAAAACTTGTGTCAAGGGAGTTTTTGAAGGGCCGAGAGAAGAGCACTTTTTTGGGGATGAGAACAGACTGCAACGATATAAGCTCAACGGAAGGCGACGTGCACCGAAAGATGCCGGAAAGCGTGCCGGCTTTAGACGGCGCTGGGTACTGCGGTCAAGGCGCGCGGCTACTTCACTTTCGGTGAGCTGGTCCAGATAGTGGACTCTTCTTGCATCCCTTTTACCGTTTCTTGCAGCACTTTACCCCCCTTCTTGCACTCC
>CAZPHU010000002.1:0-81038 GCA_964586285.1 uncultured Fibrobacterota bacterium
GCTTCGTTCGGGACGAAGAAGTCGGAGGTTCAAATCCTCTCACTCCGACCATCAGAAAAAAATATAAATCAAGCCTGGAGCACTTTCTTTCGGTGTTTCGGGCTTTTTTTATACCCAAACCAGTCTGCAAACCGGTTGGTCGAAAACTATTTTGGTTTAAAGCGAATTGAAAAGCCAATATCGAACACTACACAAATATATGCCGAAAACAAATGATGGTTTAAGAATAGATTTACTGTCTTATTCAAAGATCGAACAATTATTCGCAGATAAACCTGCGTTGATTTTTCCAGTCGCAGGTCTGGAGCCGTTAGGGGGGCGTGCGGCTGTAGGTGCAAATAACAGATGCTGCGAGCTG
Organism: uncultured Fibrobacterota bacterium; assembly: GCA_964586285.1. Classification (GTDB taxonomy): domain Bacteria; phylum Fibrobacterota; class Chitinivibrionia; order Chitinivibrionales; family CAYFVL01; genus CAZPHU01. Next base: position 359 of record CAZPHU010000002.1, read on the forward strand.
ATTGCAGCGGCATTGTCTCGGAAAACAGACACTTATCGTACGCCGCTGCTTGCCTACGGATATACCACCCCATATAGTATGTTCGGCGGGTGTAGCGGAATAAAACAACAGATTTTTACTTCTTTGATATACAGTTTGCTTCGAGACTACATTCTCCAGGGAGTTAAATACATTTGTCTGGTGGATAATACCTATGATAATTATGAGCCGTTACTGGGAGCTGTGAAAAGGATAAATCAGAGAGGAAGAGCGAAAGTTTTTATATTTTCATGGCAAAGAGAGCCGGAGATCAGGTCGTTTATAGCGCAAAACTCCCTAGTAAGAGAACCGGGGAGAAGTGAATACGGTCTGTTATCGCTGTCTTCATTTTGTGCGCCTGAGCTGATTTTCGACAGCCCCGAAAATTCCGAGGCTAAAAGGAACAGCAGCGAATCCTATCAGGTTTGGCGCAGGCGAGGACGAGATCCGCAAAGGTATCGAAAAATGTTTCCGGAAGGGCTTGTTGGTGAAGGAGGATATGATCCGGCTTTTGGAAAAGAGTTGTTTGAGAAGATCATATCCCTGGGGGAGAAAATCATAATACAGACCTGCCGGTGAAAAGGAATCATAGAATACGATGAATCTGGATTTAGAAAACACGTCCTTAGAAAACGGCCTTAAAGTCATAAGCTGTAGGCGAACGGGAGCACCGGTTGTTGCCGTTCAGGTTTGGTACAGGGTAGGAAGCGTCAATGAACACGACGGAATACGTGGCGGTACGCATGTGCTGGAGCACATGATGTTTCGCGGCTCCGAACGTTTTGGTCCTCAGGAACATGCCCAAAGAATAAACGATGTTGGCGGTCACAGCAATGCATTTACCGCCGAGGATGTAACTGCTTATCTAAACAGTGTCCCATCAACGCAGCTCGAAATGGTAATGGCTATGGAAGCCGACCGGATGGCCAATCTCACCCTGGACTCGTCGGTTTTTGAGACCGAACGTGCCGTTATTATCGAAGAATATCATACTTACATGAATAATCCGGTCACGAAGGCTTTCCTGGAATTCAGGAGTGCTTTTTTTGAAGATCATCCATACTCGATAAGTCCTCTGGGACGTCTGGAGGATCTTCAAAATATGTCGGTTAAAATGCTCAGGTCTTATTACCATAAATGGTATGCTCCCGAAAATGCCGTCCTTGTGGTTGTGGGCGATTTCGAAAGTCATACGGCTGTTTACGAGGCGGCCGAGAGCTATTTTGGTGCATTGGGCAATAAAGAATATAAATCTGACAATCATGGTAATTTTTCGCTTCCGGCACAGACACCCGGAAGGTGGATGAAAAGAAAAGTGGATTTTGACGTACCCATGTTGATTGCCGGATTTAAAGCTCCGCCTGCAAACCATACGGCTGGGCTGGCGCTTGATATCATGCAGATGATAGCGGCTCAAGGTGAAACAAGCAGAATGCATCGACAACTTGTTCGCCGCTCTTCTCTAGCGGTTATTGCCGGGGGAATGAACCATTTTCTTCGTATGGCCGGTATGAGTCTTTTTTTTGCTGCATTTACTCCTGAGGTTTCAGTGAAAAAGCTGGATAGGGCTATGACCCGTGTTATAAATGACTTGAGAGAGAAGGGACCGGAGCCAAAAGAGATAGAAAAGGTGCGTAATGCGATGCTTACAGGTAGATCTTTCGAGCTGTACTCAGCGGAAAACATTTGCCAACGGCTTGGTTATGCCGAGGTTGTTGAAGGAGATTATCGTCTCTGGGTTAAACGTCTTGAGGAGCTTCAAAAAATATCGAACGAGCAGCTTTTGAGTGCCGCCGGGACATACTGGGACGATAAGCAGCGTTTTACGCTTTACCTCAGGCCGCGCCGGATAAAACCCATGATATATATGGCCGGAATTTTACGCAGAATTTTTCCCCGCAGCTAAACAGGAAGACTTACAGTGGAGATTACATACAAATTTCCTCCTTTTAGGGAGAATGTCCTGCCGAACGGACTCACGGTTATCTGGCTTGAAGACCACGAGCAACCCGTTCTAAAGGTTGCGCTTCAGGTGCCGACCGGAAAGCAGTACGATCCCGTCAACCGTGAGGGGACGGCGGATCTGGCGGTTGCTCTTGCTCAGAAGGGGACTCTATCACATGATGTGGAAGTTTTCTCCGACAGAATAGAAACTGCCGGAGCTCAGATATCCGGCAGTGTGGGGGAACAGATGCTTTCGCTTGATATACATGTGCTGCGCAGCCAGGCATCCTGTATAGTTCCGCTTTTTTGGGAAATGATTTGCGAACCGGCAATGAACGGCAAGGAATTTGAACGTTTAAAAAAGGAAATGCTTACTGAGTTGCAGGCCGAATATGCGGATCCCAGTGCGCTTGGTTCAAAACATCTGCAGGCAATGTTATTCGGCAGGAAACATCCCGGCGGTAGAGTTCAAACCACTCATTCGGTAAAGCAGGTTTCGTTGGAAGATGTAAGGTGGTTCTGGAATAATTATGTTTTCCCAAAAGGTTCGGTGCTTATAATTGCGGGAGCATTTGACGGTAAACAGAGAAGTGAATGGGAAGAGCTGTTTTGCAGTTGGAAAACCAACGCTTCAATCAAAGATGTACAGGTGGATTCGAAATCGTTGCCCAAGCGCTCGATTATTCGGCTGATCGATAAGCCCGATCTGAGTCAGACAACTATATTTCTGGCAACAAAAACTGTCGGTGAGTTACATCCTGACAAAACAGCGCTCTCTCTTGGCAACTACATTCTGGGTGGAGGCAACTTTTCAAGTCGTTTGATGAGCCGGGTACGTTCGGAAACAGGTAAAACTTACGGTATCTCCTCTCAACTGTCTTGCAGCAGGGAATGGGGGATGCTTACAGTCACCACAAATACCCAGAACCGCCAACTTAAAGAAGTTATCACCGTTATTAACGACGTTTTAACGGACACTTTTGAGAATGGCATTTCCGAAGATGAATTGATAAAGGCCAAGCAATTTTCCATAGGTCATATGGCCTTTGAGTTTGAAGGTGTTCACAATGCGGCAGAAAAACTATTATGGCTCAAATTTTACGGAAGAGAAGTCGAGTATATAGAACGGTATGCCTCACGGCTGGAGATGATCGAGAGAGAAATGGTAAATAATGCGTTGAATGAGCATTTTAAAAGAGACGGCTATGCAATAATCGTGGTTGGAAAACGAGGCGAAATAGAATCCCAGCTTCAGGGTTTCGGTGATATTCATGTCAGGGGATTCAGGGATGACCCCTATAAATGAGTTTTGTCGCAATTAGTTTGGGAACGAATAAAGGTGATCGGGCCCGGTATATGGAGTCGATGCAAACAGGTATAGGTGAAATTTTGCAAACTCCGCCTGTTTTTTCGCCTCTCATGGAAACCGAACCGGTTGATGTGGATGAAAATCAGCAGTGGTTTTACAACAGAATCGTATGCGGTGAGTATTATAAGACGCCGGAGGAACTTCTTGACAGGTGCTTAAGTCTGGAGCGGTCGCTTGAAAGACAAAGGCCGTATAGATATGCACCTCGCACAGCCGATGTCGATATCCTTTTCTTTGGTGAAATTGTAGTTCAATCGCGGCGTTTGACCATACCGCACCCGGCCTTGTTCAAACGCAGGTTTTGTATCGAGGGACTTGCCCGGATAATACCTGATTTTAGAGTAACAGGTCATAAAAGAACTTTTGGCGAGGAGCTGAAACATATGTCCGAAGAGGTCGCCGGGCAAAGAGTCTATTTTCATTGATAATGCGAAGGTTCGAAAGGTATTCGCTATATGGAGAAAAAGGAGTCGGGACAGCAACCGTTTTCATATTTGTGCATTGAAGGCGTAATCGGGGCCGGCAAAACCTCACTATGCAGGTTATTGAGCAAACGGTTGAATGCACGAGGTTTGTATGAAGAAGCGGATGAGAATCCGTTTTTGGGAAGTTTCTATCAAGACCGACATTCGTATGCTTTTCAAACTCAGGTTTGGTTCTTGCTTTCCCGGTATCGTCAGTTGTCGGAAGCCGGGCTTCAGCAGGATCTGTTTCACCCCGTTACGGTAGCGGATTACATGTTTGCAAAAGATAAGATTTTTGCAACAATCAATCTTGATGAAAATGAGTTGGCCCTATACAGCACAATAGCACAGACACTCGAAACCAAAATTCCCCGCCCCGACTATGTAGTTTACCTGCAGGTATCCACGGAAGTATTGCTAAAAAGAATAGAAATGAGGGGCAGAGATTATGAAACCAATATAAGCCCATCCTATATCGCTGCGCTAAACGAGGCGTATAATCATTTCTTTTTCCATTATACTCAGTCTCCATTGTTGATTTTGAATACGAATGAGATCGATTTCGTAAATAACCCCGACGATTTCGAGGAGATTTACAAACAGATAATAAATATAAGGCACGGAAGTGCATTTTATCACCCTCTGGGAAGCGGCAAAAACACAAAAAACAGGAAAGACCGGATATCATGAGAATAGTTAAACATCCTGTGGATATGCGAAACCTGAGTCTTACACTTCAGCGCACCGGAAAGAGAGTGGGATTCGTACCTACGATGGGAGCTTTACACCAGGGGCACCTTTCGCTTCTGAAACTTGCTGAAGAGCAATCGGATGTCTCCGTGATGAGTATATTTGTCAATCCGACTCAGTTTGGTCCTGCCGAGGACTACAGCCGATATCCTCGTCCGTTCGAAGAAGATTGCCGGCTTGCGGAGAGTGCGGGCTGCGACATTTTGTTTGTACCCGATAAAAACCTGATGTATCCTCATGGGTTTCAGACTTTTGTAACTGTAGATGAAATCTCAAAGAAGCTTGAAGGAGCCGTGAGGCCAGATCATTTTCGAGGGGTGACTACCGTGGTTATGAAGCTGTTCAATATCATTCTTCCTCAAGTTGCCGTTTTCGGCCAAAAGGATGCGCAGCAGGTTATTGTAATAAAGCGTATGATTCAGGACCTTATGATCCCGGTTGAAATATTGGTTAAACCAACAATGCGTGAACCGGACGGATTGGCAATCAGCTCGAGGAATGTATATTTAAGTGAAAATGAAAGGGCAGAGGCTGCAGGCATATACTCCGCTCTTCAAGCGGTTGAAAAAGCCTTTTCTAAAGGAGAGAAAAAAGCCGATACTCTGAAAATGATGATTGAAGAGAAGCTTAGCCGGGCGCGATTTTTGCATGTAGAATATGCCGCTATTGTGGATATGCATGATTTGGAGCCGTTAAAGCGGATTGAAAAGAAGGCTTTAGTGGCCGTCGCGTGCAAAACCGACGAAACTCAAACACGATTAATAGATAACATTGCACTGGGAGGTTCATTCTGAGTAGGTTTAAACAGACCCCGCTGATTTATAATTTGTTCCCGCGTCATTTCAGGCGCATCGAAGAATGGACCGGTGTTCTTGATCATGCCGCCAAGATGGGCTTTAATCTTCTATTCGTAAACCCATTTCATGAAACGGGCTTTTCAGGCAGCCTTTATGCGGTAAAGAATTATTACAAAATAAATCCTATGTTTTTAGCACCGGGAAGTGATCCAACCGATTGGAGTCCAATTAAGGAATTCGTTGAGCAGTGCCAAAAAAGAGGCATACGTGTGGTGATGGATTTGGTAATAAACCATACTTCAATAGACTCGATTCTGGTCGAGAAACATCCGGATTGGTATCTCAGAGATGAAAAGGGGAAGGTAAAAAGCCCCTACGCAATAGATCCCGCCGATGAAAATAAAATAACCGTTTGGGGTGATCTGGCGGAAATCGACAATATGAACAGTCCCGATCGTGAATCGCTTTGGGATTATTGGGATAAACTAATCGCATTTTTTCAGGAGATGGACATTTTCATTTACCGATGCGATGCGGCATATCAGGTTCCCTCGCAGTTATGGAACCATTTGATCTCGAGGGCAAAAAAACGCAACGAAGAGACGCGTTTCCTTGCCGAAACCCTTGGTTGCAGGCTGGAGGAGATTGAGGCACTTGCCGATGCCGGGTTTGATTATCTTTTCAATTCGTCCAAATGGTGGAATTTCGATGAAACATGGGCAATAGAACAGCATGAGGCCAATGGAAAAATAGCACCAAGTTTCAGTTTCCCCGAATCTCACGACACCGAGAGGCTTGCTTCCGAGTCGGGAGGTAAACTCTCAGAGCAGAAGGCAAGATATCTTTTTGCAGCTCTTTTCTCCGAAGGGCTGCTGATGCCGATGGGTTTTGAATACGGCGCACGTAACAGAATGGATGTCGTAAAAGGTACCCCTGAAGATGCAAAAGAAAATATTGCCTGGAATCTTACCGATTGGATCACCAAAATAAACCAGATCAAAAAGACACACCCTGTTCTTAAGGAAGAGGGACATTGGGAGGCAATCAGTTCCCTTGAAGCTAATTTTGTTTTTCTCAGGAAACGATCGAGTTTCGGAGCCGCTCCAATGATTGTCGGAGTGAATAAGGAGTTTCACCCATGGGAGTTGCATTTAAATGATATCCCGGATGAGATAAAGGGCAAGAAAATGATCCGTCCTTTCCATGATCCGGACACCGTAGATATAATGGCCGGTCCAATCGCGCTGACCGAACGGGAAATAGTTATCTGGTTTGAATAAGAAAGATCTCACACCAACAACTATAAGAGTGGGCGTGTCCCTCTTGCGATGACAAAGTATCTTATCCACTTCTATGGCATATGGTATTAATGGAGTTTTGGGCCGTCGTCTTTGTTGTGTTATTTGGATGATCATGTACTTTATTTCATTCATTCAGGCTCCGAAAAGACTTGAAACAACTCGAGTCTCTTTCGGACATCTCTCGATGCATTACTGATATGAAGATTTCACGTCTGGAACCTACCATTAAGCCTTTGAGCTTTCAGCTAAAACAGGTGAAATTCGTGTGGTTAAGGGCAGGGGATGCGGCGCCTGTTCATCCTGTTCGAGTTGTAAAAGCAGCGTTTATAGGTACTAAGATAAACCAGGGAGAGAAGAATTATGCCGATGATTGATGCGCGGAATTTCCTAAAATCATTACCGGTAAATAACAATCTGCGGGAAGAACTCAATCGGGCGACTTCCCGTAAGGAGATGTTATCCATTTTAAAAGATGCATCCTTTGATTTTACATTTGATGAAATTGATGAAGCCTACAGGGCTTTGCTTGTGCAATGTCAGAATGAGGAAATAGCGGGCCATTTAGAGGAGATAAAGAACTGGTGGGATTTGCTGGTGGCGTATACTCCAGATAGATAAACATACTGGAGATCAGTAATTTAAGGCTGCTTCTATGTAAGTGCTGATTTTTGAAACCGGATATTTCGGGCGCAGTTTACGATTGCTAAAATTGTTCCGTTTTGTATTTCTACTGTAATGACCATGAGACAATTAGCAGTGTCCAGTGCGTAGTTTCATGTTGTCTGTAGTTGCCGGTACAGTGCCTATGTAAATCACATCGTTTGTCGTTCTCTTTATCTCTTGCCGAATTATTTAAGCCTTCGGTTTTAATTCGTGATCCCGAGGGGGATTTTCAGCTTTGTCTCACTGCCGCTTCCGTCCTCAATGACTAAAAATGCGGAGTAAGTACCTTCTCCAACAATGCGGCCGTTTTGGTTGCGCCCGTCCCATATACCCAGAAATGCATTATCTCGCAGTTGTAAGGTTTCACTGAATAAAACATTACCAATCGCGTCGAAAATGGTGCATGTAATTTGTACATTGCGCAGATCAACCGGTGTGGTTGGTTTTAACTTTATCATTATACTTTCACCTTTTGTTGATGGTGAGAAGGGATTTGGACCGGCCGATTTGCGCCAGGTCGCGGGAGGCCATACTACTTTTACAGGGACTCTATTGTTAAGTGGGTTATCCTGAATTTTGCCTCTTGTGTCGGCCATTTCGGCATCCGGATTAATGTAAAGGGAGTCACCATTAGTGAAGAGAAGAGATTCATCGAGGTTGCTGTTCGGGATCGTGAAGTGGTAAGTCGTTTGACTCAAACCCGTCAAATGCATATCAGGAGCTAAGTCGGGCGATCCGTCCTTCGGAGATAATGAAAATGGTTTTGAACCAAACGACAGCAAAATCGGTTCAGAAAGCAAAACCTTTAAGGTATCCGGTTGACGAGAATCGTTTTCCAGGTATGCTCCGGGATATACACGGGCGGAAAGAGCTACTGGCGCTGCACTGTCTGCAACAGGTGAAGTTATAGGATAGTCGGTGAAGCCGGAATAGGAAATTCTTATATCCATATTTGGGTTAGTCAACCTGTTTTCCGGATTAATTAGAGCTCCACCCACAGGAACTTTGATGGTGGAATCATTTATAAAGTCTATATGGTCCTTGGTGAGTGTTTCTCCCTTGGATTTCGAATTAAAATTCCAGAGTATTTTGACACTGGCGAATTCGGATCGATCCACACTACGTTTAAATCTAACCGTTGCATAATCTACAAATCCGTCGGCATTACCATCGAAGTATGCTGCGGAGCTAATCGCCGCAGGCCCCTTTTTAAGCGTCAACACGACCGAGGGGTTGAGATCGTGAGGGAGATTTGCGTTGAGATCACTGATTAGACCGTTTTGACCTTTGGGAACCAGCCTGAGACTATCGCCGGCCTGTGGCAAGTCTGATTCAGATGAAACATTTACAATGAAAAGGTTTTCACCAAGAGAGTCGATGATGCTTTCAATAAAGAGAGGGATGGGATCCGAAAGTGATCCGTTTATTAGGAGCAGTTGATTTCCGTTTAAGGTAGAAGTAACTATCGATTCGCTGAAAGTTAAAACAAGAACATTCGATTCATTTCCCAGATTCTCAATGACCGATGCGGCGGTAAGTGCAGGGCCGACTCCGTCTACAAATGATCTTGAATTTTGCTTTTGCTCATCATCCCCACTCATATGAATCGTAACATTTCCGGTTGGCCGACTGTCTTTACCGCTAAGAGTGGTAAACGGTATGGATAGAAACAGATCCTGTTGGATTACCGACGATGCCGGAACAACGTATTTGTTTCCATTGTATTGTATTACGACTGAATCGAGTTTCTGATTTTCGGCAAAATCACTTTGCAGAACAACTGAGAGCATGTCCGGAGAAAGGTCGCCGTTATCATCCAGCATAACGGCTGATTTGATTGACGGCCAGCTGGGAGCCGTATCAATTGTCAAGAACAGTGAATCCCCCAGAATATCCGGTTCATGCGCCGAAATTACCGAAGCTCCAGAACCAACATTGTTAATCGTTGCGGTCCACCTGTTTGCCTTTACAGTTGCTACTGTTATGTCTGAGCTGCTCCACGATGCGTTAGCATACCGTATGAATCGTCCGTTTCGGTCTCGGACGATCGCGTAGAGCGTGAAGCTATCCTGATTCGGACCAAGTGTAAGAGAATCCAGAATTTCATCTGTTGTCCGGTCGAAATTGATGGTATCAAGTATTATATCAATATGGTAGGGTCTGCCGTCATCCTCGGATAAACAGAGAATGTTCGTGTGTGCACCGATATAATCAGTGGGATATCCGCGTATATTGGTGTAAGCCGTGTTCGAAATCGTGTCTCTGTAGCACTCACCCACAGTGGCCTTGAGCCACAGCGAGACAGAGTCACCGGCCTCGAGTACTTCATCACCACCGACAACCGGCCAGGTGATATCGCCGCCGTTGTAATTCGCCGTAAGTTCTTTTCCCGCGAGTGGACCGGTCACGATCGTGCCGCCTGCGGAGGTAAAGGTCAGGTTGGAGGGAAGCGGGTCATGGATGGTCACATCGTAGGCAGCGTCGAAGTGGCTGTTCCAGTTCCATAATTTCGCCTCTGAAAAATCTTCGACATTCCTGACACCGGCATAACCGGCGCGAATGTCAATGCCGGTTTGGGTGACATTGGGAGATGGTTCGGTTGTATCTCCGGCCCAGAGACTAATCGTATCGCCGGCGAGCTTGACCTTGAAATTAAAATTCGGCGGTGTGGAGTTGAAGTCGGTGTAGGAAAAGCGTTGATCTTCTCCCACCTGCGTACCGCTATTGTAAAATTGCACCCGCATATCACCATAATCCCGAAACATGCGGATCTCCACAAAATCGTCTTCACTGCTGCGTGCGACCAGACTGAAACTCGAGTAGGTCGGGGGAAAAATCGTACCGCCGAAGGTGCCGTTGACCCCGTAGGAGTATGAGTGCACCATCATCCCGTCCTTTTGGTCATACACTATCGTATCTTGTGAGATGGTAAAAAGGCCGTTGCCGCCATGATCGAGCCATTCGCCGATATCGGAGGCGTCGGTGACGATCGACCCGTGAGTTTGCTTGTAGGCAATCGAATAGGTAACCGTATCGTCAACCCCGTATACCATGCGATCAGCCTGTTTGTACATGGTCGTAGGAGGTAGGGGAGGCGGGGGCACGGAATCACAGGTGACGGTTACCGCTACGCTGTCGGCAATAGGCGATTCCCGGTCCGCAGAAATCCAGGCGCGTGTCAAAATTGCCTTGTCCTGCATCGGGCAGGCTCCGGAAGCCGTCGCCACGTATGTAAGACTAGCTTTCTGGTTGACCTGCAGCTTGGGTATCGACCAGGTGATAACGTTTCCCTCGACGGTTGGCTCGATGCCAAACGGTGGCTTACCGGTAAAACGGCTAAACGAAAATCCGTCTGGAATGGTGTCTCTGATAATCACATTGGTCACCTCGCGGCCGGGAAGCGGTCCGTTTCCGGCGACCCGTCTCCAGGTGTATCCATCCCACTCCTCCACAAGCACATTGTCAACCGTATGCGAGGCTGTCGCGCATTCCTTTGGATTCCAGGTGGTCACCGCAACATTGGGATTATCCGGATCGGTCCAGTCGGCGGTCACCGGCCAGTATTTCCCGTCATCGGTGTCCTCGGCCGCCGGATCCCACGACCAGTCATCGCTCCAGTTTGCTTCGGTCCAGGTGCTGGTATTTACATTCCATACCAGGCGAAGCGGGTCGGTACCGCCACGATGAATCATACCTTCGATGCCGCGGTACCAGTTAATGTGGTAGTTGGTCGTGGTAAGGTTGATTGTACGCTCGGGATTTGTCGGATCCGAAAACTGAAGGATTATACGCTGATTCCATTTACCGTAATCGTCCTCTCCGGGCGTGATATTTTCGTGAAGAATAGTAATGAAATCCGGGTCGACTCCCTCGACAATGGTTGGCTGCACCTGCCAGCCGTTTGAACACCCCTCCTCGCCCGCGTAACACTTTAGCCCGGCATCAAAGAGGAAATAAGAAATACGATAGTTTCCATAATCGATATACGCTTCATCGGCGTCATGGAAAAGCTTTACCCGCATGGAGGTCATTGCCGCTGAGCCGGAGGGGAGCGGATCGTGAGAGTAGGCGAAATGTACTCCCGTGCGACCCCCGTTTATCCATCCGGCCTCGGAGGTGTTCTCGAAGTCTATGGTAAACTCTATCTCACTTCCAGGATTGACGTGTGTATTTGACGCCTTCTTATCAACAACAAGTGCGCGTTTGGCGATATCCAGATGATTTCGCCTCATTACCGAGCTGATATCGTTTGGAAACTCATTGGACGTCCATCCCGAGCCGTTTGTGCACGAAATCGTCACGCTGTTTCTATACTGATTTTCCGTTGCTGTGCCGACCATCACGTGCAGACTGACCCGGCCGGTGGTCGGCTCCACCCCGGTGGTAGTTTTAAAGCCGGGAACCGTGCCGATATCCCAGGTGACCACGTTTGTCGCCGCATCATATACACCGCCGCCGGTGGATGAGATGTAGACGAAATCCGGATGCAGCGTATCTTTGATGGTTACTCCCTGCGCATCGAGTGACCCGTAGTTGCGGTAGTCGATATGGTAGGTGATCGTGTCCCGCTCGAATGCAAACGATTTGTCGATATCCAAATATACCTTCATATTTGCGGTCGGTTTTATCTCGGCTGGCCTCTGATAGTTACCGGTCAAAACCAGCATCCCCAGAAGACGAAACCATCCGTGAAAATAGTGCGGTACGCTGGTGATATATCTGCCGCCCTCCGTGCCGTCCCATTTTATTTCCAGGTTACGATAGAGCTGTGCCATCAGATCAAAATCCTGCGCAACCACCGCGGAGGGAGAGCCGGTGCCGGGAACCCAGTTAAGGGCAAAGGTTCCCAGAGGTTCGCCTTCAGGCGTGTAATAGTATTTCAGTATATCGGGGCCCCAGAATGAGGCAAGCGTATCACTGACACCCGCAACGCATGAAAAATTCCAGGGTTGCTGACGGCTGTCCCACAGAAAACGAGCATACCGTTTCCCCACATCACTTTCAAAGCTGTTGGGTATGCCGGGTTGCACCTGGTGGGTTTCCGGGTCCCAGGTGTAGTTGGGGTCGCCATGCCACATACTGTTTAGGATGGTACGCCATGCCATGCGGAAATCTTCACCGTCGGAAAAATTGCTGAAGGTGGCATTGTTATTCTCATCAAGCTCGACCCACCCGGCGAAGGGAATCATCTTCTCGTCATTGAGCACTTGCCCCATCAACCAGTCGGAGGAGGCCTCGGCGCGTCGAAACTGATAGATGTTCCAGGCGTAGCGGGCGGAATCCTCCTGTGCCAGAAAATCGGCGAACGCCTTGAAATAACTCGGCGCTGTATAGTCGATATGCTGTTGGGAAGGTCCCTTATGTTCGGGGAGAATCGAAAAACCGCTTGTCGCCACATCGTTTGCCCACCCGGTAAGCTCTGTCCAGGAATCGCCACCCTTAAAATATCCGTCCAGGCCAATATCGCCGGTGACATAATTATCGTTCACATTGTAAGGTATCGTGTCGGTGAGCGCTTTCATAAATTCGACAGCTTCCTTTTTATATGAGATCGGCTCCCCGCAGGCATCATCGATTCCCATAAACTCGCCCCATTGCAGATAGGCGACAAGAAGCGCCAGCCCGATATCAAAGTCACCGTCGGCTGCGGAGTTCGCTCCTGAGCCGGTCCAGCCGGGCAGCTGGCTGTATGCATATTCAGGACTGGAATCTTCGCAGTCACTGTAGCGTTTAACCTTATTCATCCGAAAATCGTGAATCCAAAGCCAGAGCCCGTCAAATGTCTCTTTGTCTGCCATGGCGGCCGCCGCCAAAAGCGCATATCCATCACCTTCCGTACATGACGGAGTTGACTGGAAGTAGATATAGTCGACTCCGTCCACTCCACCCCCGGGCTTCTCCGCCCGGTTCATCATAATTTGATATGCATCTCTGATGGTTTGTTCCATCTCGGCGTGGGTGACACCGTCTCCGGGCTGGGTGGCCAGATTGTTCAGCGTCCCCGATTCATTGGCATAGGGCAGAAACTGAGGGAAGGGGTACACCGGATTACCCGAATTGATATGTACCTCCACCTGAGCATTGGCGGTATTTACAGTGTAGATGAAAAGAAGGAAAAAATGTACACCAACGCAGCGGGCTATTTTAGTGAGATAAATTGTCATCTGATTCACGGTTTTCATCGACAGGAAAAATGGTTGATATATTGCGTCATCTAATAAGTAGTTGTTTTAATGGACTTTAACAAAAATGTGATACAAGCATAAGCATAGTCGGGAGTACACAAAAAACGGTTCATTTAATTGAACCTGCTAAAACATAATATAACAAATAGCAACGGTTACGGTTTGAAGTGGTGAAAGAATAGATTTAACTGTTTAATAAATGAAACGAAAATCCAACATATCTTAATTTTCGGCGAGCTATTAACAAAGGAGTTGCCGGCGGTATTGCCGGCGATCATAGTATTGTATAGTGTGCAAATAGATTCATAAAGTTCCAGGCGACTGAAGCTATGCTTGTAAAGACGCCAGAGAGGAATATTATGTGTAGTGCCCATGCGCATACTTCTGTAATTATGGAGAAAATCTCTACCCTTATGATCAATTATCATTGCTGTGCTTCATTATCCGGATGTAAGGTCCTGATTGAACTCTCGTCGAATAATATCGCAAAGTGATGGAATCGACAGCATCTTAAGAGCATCATTTATTCCGACGACACATCGTGCACGTATTTCTTTTTCGGGCCAGATATCTAAAATTTCTCGAACGACCATTCGATATATCTGAACAACGCAAATTTTTCGATATTTCGATGATACATATGAACCTATCGGTTCATCGGACTCTATCGTACCTATAAGCCCAGCTTCTTCTTGAGCTTCCTTAAGGGCTGATTGTTGAGGGGTCATATCCCGTTCAATAAAACCTTTAGGAAGAATCCACTTCTTCTGTCGCCGTGACGTTATTAAGACGATAGCGGCTTTCGGACCACATTTGACGATAGGTAGGACACCTGTCTGTTTGTGGAATGATCTTGTCTTACTCACAATTAATCCTCTAAAGTTGTGCTATAATACTAATAAGCGCACGGTCATATCATCAAAAATTGTGCCATCTAAGAAGAGCGCGATGCAAAAGATTTATTTACCGAACACAGGTTGTTACCAGACCGCCATGCCTTGATGCGAAATGCCCATTGAATAGCATCGTTATGAGCGTTTTGAAACATTTTTTTTTTAATTGCGATAGGAATGCGACACTTTTTTGAGTTTAAGCCAAGATAATATGCCGCGCACCCTGTTTCATTTTCGCCCATTTTCTATTTTACAGTTTAGTCTGAGGATGATAATAAACAATAGGTATGGGCAATGTTCGAAATATCAATTAGATATAACGAAATTGTATGATTGTGCCCAATTGGCGGCCAAACTATGATTAAGAACATGGTTTAAGGTCAACAATAAGAGCAAAATTACGATATTCAAACACCTTTAACAGGTAAAGAACTTGAACCTTTTTAATCAGATTCATTCAAGTATAGTATCACCACCTTTTTATCGCACAGTGAGTAAACTTACTGCCAGGCAGGTTGTTTGGTTTGTTTTACGTATAGTTTTGTTGACTGCCACGATAGAAGCGGCGATTCACACATACCAATCGGTCAGTTTGGAATCAGGGATACCCCGTTACCTTTCAAAAATAATGGATGGAATCAGAATTCATAAAGGTGAACTAATATCCGACAAAGGTGCTATATTTGTACCCGCGAAGGCATATGTTCGTGATTTCGTTGCATTCATTTCATCCACATCGACTCAGTATATTAACCTTCCGGATTCATCCATACTCATAGATACGCGTGAAGAGGAACAGAGGGCAACCTCTGTAAAACCGTTTATTCGTCTATTGCCTCGAAAGATGGAAATAAACAATGGTGCTACAGTTGTACCGATCGAGTATACTTCTCTTTTTGGTTCAAACGGTGAGATTTCTTTTACTTCACCAGAAATCAAATCATTTCTTCACAGCAATATTGTTGCTGTATCATCATTCTTTTTGGTCTTTTACATCATTAAGAGCGGTGCCGACATCCTGTTCGCTCTATTTTTTCTGACATTTGCAGCATATATATTCAGAAAAGGGAGAAAAGATTTGGCGCATTCCTTAAAAATCGCTTCCTTTGCCATAAGCCCCATAGCAGTAGCGCACATACTGGTGGCTTTTTCCATGACTCGTATGGAATGGACGGGTCAGGCAGCGCTGATTGTATCTTCAGTGGTGTTATTTCGAGCCATTAAATCTACTGGACCTCGACCGGAGGAGTCATCGGAAAGTAATCAGGAGATGAAATGATGAGCTTTTTGGGAATTGAACAGAAAAAGGGTGACCCTCTTAACCTTGAAGGTCATTTGATTGTATATGCGAAGATCGATTTAGACCCATCTGAGGTAATTGAGCCAAAGCACCCTATCGCCTCTATGATACACAACGGTCTTTTAGTCGCACAGGGAAACTATCGGGATCAAAACAATCTCCGTGACTTTCTCAAGTCAGAGATGGGATTGTCTTTGGAAGAGGGGTTAGGTGAATTCATCGAAAAATTAGACGGCCTTGAATCTGCTCTTGATCCACAGAAATTAAAGGACAAAATAAACCATCTCGATGATATTCAAGACTTTATACCTACTCCGGCCAAAATAGTGCCTTTTAACTCCGAGCAGGAAATCTTGGCTCAGGAGGCTGATATCTTTTATACTGGGCTATTTAAAAACGTTGCCAACGCTAATCTTAGTGTAAATTCCTTTCCCATTCTCTACCAGGCAAGATTCAGAGAACAGCAGATCGATCTCGTAAAAGGTGAAATAGAACAACTTATTTCTCAAGTTGAACATACACAAGTGCACAGTGGGCTGTCGGGCAAGGAACTGGAGCAAAAAATTCTAAAGGAGTATATTCCTCAGATGCTTTATTGCCGAAATGATAAGCCCGTGCTCAGATCAACGGAGACACAGTTTCGCAAATTTTTAGGCGATCGCTTTAATGATGATGCCGATCACATAATTAAGCTGATTGAGCAGCCCAATGATTTGAGTGCCCGCCATTATCAGCTTCTTGAGTTGTATGCAAGAAAAATTGCTGAGATCAGCAGTGAAAATTTCGCTGCGGTAGAGAGTATTAATCGATCAATTGAAGATTTGGAAAACGGATTGTCGGCCGATTAAGACGGTTTGTCTATTCGTCTTCTTGAATTCATGAATATGGGATTGTCGTAGCTACACCATTACGAGCAAAATTTGAAAAATGTAGTAGAAGGACCTTTGCGGCAGCTACTAAACAGACCGATTCTTCATTTAATGGCGTTCCTCTGATGTATGAAAAAAAGAAAAAGCAAGCAATTTCTTCGGTGAGGATTTATAATTGCTAAAGCATCTAAAACACTGATGTGCGAATACACTGTGAGCATAAATTCAAATGATGCGTACTTTCTTCCTGTGGGTTCCCGTATTAAATATGAAATGAGGATTGTTTCATTTTAAAAATCGGTCTTTCACCTTTTTTTGTCAATTTTTAGAGTGAACTAACTCTATGTGTTCGTTCGTTAACGCTAATTCTAAAGAACCGGAAAGAATTTTTGGTGGATTTATCCGGTCTTTATGGGAGTTGTTGGTTAAAGTATGCTGCCCGATATCAACCTGCTAATGAATATTATTGAGCAAATTCCTGAGGGTGTGGTAGTTACAGACCTTTCAGGTAGAATCAAGTATGCAAATGCGAACGCCGCCGAGTGTCTTGGATATGGTAATGAGAAACTAAATAAACAGTCTATTGCGGAAATATTTTTGGGAACCGAAGACGGTCAGGAGTGGGGTGATGTCGTATCGGTAATTCAAAATGGTGACCTGTTTGTTTCAAAAGGGCACTTCATTTGTGTAGATCATACTGAACGGCTGTGTTCCTTGCATGGATTCATGATCTACAATAAAAGTAGCAAAGGAGAAGAGGCCGAAGTCGTTTTGATATTTCGTGATATAACTAAACAACAGCGTATTGCTGCTGAATTAGAGCGAAAGAACCTCGAAATGGCGAAAATGAACAGCGAGCTGATTCGTTCAAATTTGGAACTTAAAAGAGTTAGTGAGCTTAAATCAAATTTCCTCAGTATTGCTTCTCACGAATTAAAAACTCCTCTGACATCAATAAAGGGCTACTCTGAAATTATTATCGAGAATATGAAGGACCATTTGGACGGTGGGTTGTTTAGAATGATCGAGAGCATAAGCCGAGCGGCCGACCGACTTCATAGAGTGATCAATAACATGTTGGATGTTACGCGTATTGAGAAAAAGAGGTTACGGCTGCATCCCGAGCCCCTGGATCTCGCTAAAACTGCTCAGGATTGTATAGAGGATCTAGCACAGTTTTCTGCTCAACGATCAATTACTTTTAAGCCCAGATTTCAGGAAAACTTGCCGGAATTCTACGGAGATAAAATGCGCATACAACAGGTTTTTACTAATCTTTTCAGCAATGCTCTCAAGTACTCTCCAGACAACACCGAAGTAGATGTAGTTATTAGGCGCGAAAACGAGTCATTTCATATCATAGTAAAGGACTATGGAATCGGAATAGACCAAAATGAGCAGGATAAAATATTTGATGCTTTCTACGAAATTGGTAAAGCAACTCGTCACAGCACGAATTTCAGCAAATTTCTGGGTGGTGGAACCGGTTTGGGTCTTTCAATCGTAAAAGGAATCATCGAGCGACATGGCGGAAGAATTTGGGCCGAAAGCAAGGGTACGTTAGAGGGGGAATACCCAGGCAGTGAATTCCACATAATTCTCCCCTTGGAGGCGAAAATTCCATGGGAAGACGACGATACCAAGGTGATCTCGGTGGCAACAGCAACTGCGGCAAAGGGCAATAAGAGAGAGGGGCAGGAGGAGGCTGAAGTAAATCAGAAGCCGCGCATTCTGCTGATTGACGACGATCGTGAAGCTATAGAGATAGCCAGGATGGTGCTTGAAAATGCCTTCGAAATTCTTGTTGCTGAAAGCGGTGAAAATGGATTGACAATGGCTTTTGAGCAGAAGCCTTCCATGATTTTACTTGACTTGTATTTGCCCGGTCTTGATGGAAGTCGCATATGTCGAATCTTACGTTCTCAAGAGGAGACCAGAGATATTCCCATAGCGTTTTTCTCCGCTGGTACTCAAAACGATGAGATGCAGCGATGTTTCGCGAGCGGAGCGGACGACTTCATCGTTAAACCATTTAGTGGTAAAGAATTAGTCGAGAAGATTTGGCGAATTCTGATGAAAAAGAAAGAAGAAGAAAGCTTCCGTTAAAATAACCAACCCTTTATCCTCCCTCCTTTAGCCCCCAAAGAACTATCAGTTACTCCAAAACGAGAATCCATTTCCAAAGATAAATTTAGCTTTCCTAAGGGAATTTGAATATTTTTGGCTAGAGAGAAACGGGGCGCCCAAATTCAAGAATTGTTTTTAATGTAGAAGGGCGTAATTGGCTGCCTCTCACAATAGAGGTCGTTAAGTTTCAAGATAGTTGAATGTAAGTAATCAAATGTCAGTCATAAAAAAAGAGGAATGACTCGTCGTGCCATTCCCCTTTTTTTTCCCAACACTCACACTTTACAAAGGAGGTATTTTATATATTAAGATTATTTTGTTTGGCGTTCAACAGTTTCCCGATCGACGTTTTGACGCAAAGCATCAGCAAAAGATCTATCTAGTTTGATCGGTGTCGCATCTTTTGAATCGGAATCTATGATGTATACAGGAGTGGGATTATCAAGATAACCGACAACTTCTGCATCATCGAACATAAACTTTTTACCGGAAGAAGCTGCAACTAGACGTTTTTCAACCCATCCTACTGTTCCGTTATCTGCTCTTACCTTGTAGTGATTGCGTCCGGTTTCCAGCACCTGAAGACGATCCTCTACACTAACCGTAAGGATTGCTTCGTCATATGTGTTTCGTGTCTGATTTTCGTAAATACCAACGTTACCCTTGGTTGGTTGCACAAATTTTGGAGCAGCTGCTATCAAACTGGTAAAGGCCAGCAACGAAAGCAGGGCAAGTGTGGTTAAGCGCATAATTATCTCCTTTAAACGACTATCGACTTTAGAATGTTTCATGACTATAATAATAAATAAAAACTACCAGAAAATCAACACCTGGCGTATTTTTATCAACATTTTCTATTAAATCGAAGCGAAGTCCATATCTTTAACCGCTTTTGTTTCATCCAGACGAGAAACAAAGGTGGAGGTGGGAGCGGCATGAAGCTGCTCGGGATCCATATCTACTTTGTGTGCAATCTCCTTTAATGCGTTCACAAATAAATCCAGAGTTTCTTTACTTTCTGTTTCCGTCGGTTCAACCATCATTGCTTCCTTGATTATCAATGGAAAATAGACGGTTGGTGGGTGAAAACCTTTATCCGCCAGAGCTTTTGCAATATCCACGGCGCGAATACCCGCTGAAGCCTGTTTTTTTGATGTCATGACAAATTCATGCATGCATGTCCTAAAAAAGGGTATGTCAAATGTATTCTTAAGAGAGTGCATTAGATAGTTTGCATTGAGTACTGCGTTTTCAGAAACTTCGACAAGTCCGCTTCCGCCCTGTGATAGAATGTACGCGTAAGCTTTGAGACATACGCCGAAATTGCCGTAGAATGGCGCTATATAGCCTATGGAGTTTGGATAGTCGTAGTTCAGAGCATATGTACCGTCTTCCCGTTTACATATTCGAGAGATCGGAAGATACTGCACAAGTTTTTCTGAAACTCCAACCGGTCCGGCACCAGGACCACCGCCTCCGTGAGGAGTTGAAAATGTCTTATGTAGATTCACATGTACCACATCAAAATTTGCGTCGCCCGGACGAAATTTGCCCATAATCGCATTCAAATTGGCTCCATCATAGTAAAGAAGAGCATCATACTTATGAGCAATTTCGGCTATCTCATCTATCCGGCTGTTAAAAATGCCCAAAGTATTTGGGTTTGTCAGCATGATTGCCGCAGTTTGATCGCTTATCATTTTATTCAATGCATCTATATCGAGTGCACCGGAATCTCGATCCGTAGGCACCGAACGTACCTTATATCCAGCAATTGCCGCGCTGGAGGGGTTGGTTCCGTGGGCCTCATCGGGAATAAGCACCTCATACTTTTTATTTCCACTATGCTTGTGATACGCCGCAATCAACATCATACCGGTAAGTTCTCCGTGTGCTCCGGCCATCGGTTGAAGAGTAAATGCTTCCATACCGCATATTTCACAAAGCAACTGTTCTAACTCATACAATACTGCCAAGGCACCCTGTGTTAACATACCGCCTCGCCTTAGTTGTGGTAGTAGCGGATGTAGTGATGAGAAACCTTTCATATTGGCAATCGCCTCGGTAAATTTGGGGTTGTACTTCATTGTACATGATCCAAGTGGATAGAAGTTCGTGTCTACACCATAGTTTCTTCTGGAAAGTTCGGTAAAATGACGAACTACATCAAGCTCCGACAGTTCACTTAGCTTAAGAGGTGTTTTTCGCAAATATGACTCTGGAACTGAAGCTGACTTTGGCACATCACATTCCGGAAGTCTAACTCCTCGTCTCCCCGGCACCGATTTATCGAATATTACTGACATAAAGCAGCCTCCAAGGTCTCAGCCAATTGGCCGATCTCAAATTTGGAACGTTTCTCCGTTACCGCGATTAATAAGTAGTTTTCCATGCTTTGGTAGTAACGCCCCAAAGGAAAACCGGCCGCAAAACCACGTTCAATCATGCGTCCTGCAACTTCACCCGCATCACATTGAAGACGAACGGTAAACTCATTGAAGGTGGGTGATGATTGCATCACTTCAACCCCGGGTATTTCTTTGATACGTTGCTTCGTATAGTTAGCTTTCTCCAGACACAGCTGAGCAACTTCCTTTAGTCCCTGGGGACCTAAAAGGCTGAGATAAATATGGGCACGAAGCGCACAAAGAGCTTGATTCGTACAAATATTGGAAGTCGCTTTCTCTCGACGGATGTGCTGTTCACGGGCCTGAAGAGTCAGCACAAACCCTTCTTTACCATTCTTATCAACGGTTCGTCCAGCAATGCGTCCCGGTATCTTACGAACCAGCTCTTTGGTGGTTGCCATAAAACCCAAATAGGGCCCTCCAAATGACAGCGGTATACCAAGTGACTGACCTTCTCCGGTGGCGATATCAATGCCCATCTCTCCAGGCGTTTTTAGAAGTGCCATCGCTATTGGATAGACCGATTGAATGCTTATAATGCCAAGACTTTTACATTTTTCAGCGATATCGGAATGATTATCGATTACACCAAAGAAGTTTGGGTTCTGAAGCACAACGGCTGCTGTCTTGTCATCAAGCTCCTCAAAAAGGTGATTCCGATCACTCTGGCCGTGTGAAACCGCGACTTCTTTGAATTCAATCGACAAGTTTCCGGTATATGAATAGAGCATCTTTCGATAGATCGGATTGACGCCGCCGTCTATAACTATTCTGTTGCGCCCCGTGGCACTGATTGCCATCTGGCAAGCTTCATAAAGTGCTGTGCCTCCATCATACACGGATGCGTTGGAGACCTCCATGTTGGTAAGTCTGCACATATCCGATTGATATTCGTATATTGCCTGTAGTGTTCCTTGAGAAAGTTCGGGTTGATAGGGAGTATAGGAGGTGTAAAATTCGCTCCTGGATGCCAAAGCATCTACGGCGGCCGGGATAAAATGGTCGTAAAAGCCGGCTCCCATAAAATTAGTCAGATGCGAAAAATTCTGAGAAGATAACCTGGAAAGAATGTCCCAGACCTCAAACTCCGATTTCCCTTTTGGTAGATTGAATGACTTGGGACGAAGCCTCCGAGGAATGTCAGCAAATAAATCCTCAATTTTTTCAAATCCACAGATTCGGAGCATTTCTTTTTGCTGTTGAGGCGTGTTGGCTATGTAGCTCATGCATTTTTCTCCAGATAACTCTCATATGCTTTAGCATCCATAAGAGAATCAGCTGATGCAGAATCAAAGTTTTTGACTTTATAAAGCCAACCCATTTCGTAAGGAGATTTATTGATTCTTTCGGGCTCACTTCCCAGTTCGTTATTAATTTCAACTACTTCACCACCAACAGGCGAATAAATATCGCTAGCTGCTTTTACCGACTCTATTACGCCACATTCTTTACCCTTCTGAAGCTCAGAACCGATTTCCGGAAGTTCAACAAAAGTAATGTCACCCAGGGAGTCCTGCGCATGGTCGCTTATTCCAACTACGGCAATATCACCCTCAATTTTAACCCATTCGTGTGTTTGGGTGTACTTTAATTCCTCTGGAATCATAGGTTACCTCCTTCTTATTTTTGTGAACTCTATAGCAAAAATGAATAGTTTATATTACGATTGATCAAAACCTGTCCAAAAACTGCGTGAGTTCCTTCCTCCCTGTAGCCTCTTTATACATTGGGAGCTCAGATATCTTTGCCGCTAGCTCTTGACGTTCGGTTCGGATCATGACCGGGGTTTGTGGGATGCAAAAACACTTTTCAACATAGCCCAAGGCTACGGCACACCCTAATGAAGGCCCGAAGCTACCGCTGGTGACATACCCTATAGTTTTATCTTCCCGGGATACTACCACATCACCCGCGCGCGCGGCTCTTTTACCCTCAAGCTTCAACCCAACCAGTCGAAAAGTGGCTTTGTCTGGATCATTTACGACTTTCGAACCAATGAACTCTTTATCTGATGAAATTGCTTTTGAAATCCCAGTCTGGGCGGGATTGGTCTTGTCATTCAATTCATGTCCATAAAGAGGCATTCCCATTTCAAGCCTCAATGTGTCGCGTGCACCCAAACCGGCCGGACGCGCTCCGCGGACAATTAGTTCGTCCCACAGTTTTGAGGCAATTTGGTTTGAAACATATACCTCGAAACCAATCTCTCCGGTATATCCTGTTCTGCTGATCAGAATACGTTCGCCTTTATACTCATTGTGCATGAATCGAAAATATTTCAGGCAATCGATAGGGGTTTTCACTACCTGCTGCATGATTTGAGCCGAAAGCGGTCCCTGAAGATCAATCTTTGCTGTTTTGGAGGAAATATCCTCTATTTCCGTTTCCTCTGAAACATGATTCTTCAACCACTGGTAATCCTTCTGTTTCGTACCGGCATTAACAACCATGAAAAATTCATTCTCGCCAAGGCGATAGATAATCTGATCATCGACGGCCCCGCCCAATTCATTGCAAATAAAGCCGTATCGACACTGTCCTATTTCCATGGAGGCGATTGCACAGCTTAAAATGGCTTCCATATCTCTGGTTGAATTCTTTCCTTTTATATAAAATTCTCCCATGTGACAGGTGTCAAATAAGGAAGCTTTTGTTCTGGTCCATTGATGTTCATTTATTATCCCATCATATTGAATTGGCATTTCAAATCCGCCGAAAGGCGCCATTTTTGCCCCCAGTTCAATATGCTTATCATATAAAACAGTCTTTTTCATGGATTCTACTTTCATGCAAACCTCTGTAGGGAGATTGATTCGAGCGTAGCAAAATATAAAAAGGTCGCCAAACCGGCCATAAGAATTTATGCGTTTTCATTATCTTTAACAGTATTTCGGTCAATTAATCGACACGGCAACTCTATGATTGATGTTTTTTGATGTAGGCGAATGTCCGGTTGGGTTATTAAATTCGCCGCTATCGTTCCCCCTGTGCGATAGCCGAAATCTACCGATGTAAGTCTATGGTCACCCATAGTACTGTTGTCGAATCCGGCTACAGACATACTATCAGGAATATTTATTCCCTCCTGTTCACAAAATTTCAAATACCTGATTGCAGTCTTATCGTTACTGCCGACGACAGCCGAACAGCCTGATTTAAGAATTTCTTTATGGAGGTATGTTTCCGCAATTTTCATCTGTTGAGAATGCGCCTTTTGTATGATCGTTGCAAATTGAGTGATTGAAACAAGTTCGGAAACTTCAGTTCCCAGTTTATGCGCGATGTTTTTCACATCGATTTTGTCCATTTTCTTCGAAAGAATACCCATTTTTAGTCGATAACTCTTTGCCGCAATCGGATCATGTTGCATTTGAATAACTTCGGTATTGGAGGATAGTTCATTTATCGCTTTAACAAAACGATTTAACCGAATGTTTTCCCAAATGTTATCTTCAATCGACTTTAGAAAAAATATTCTTTTGTGCCCTTTGGCTATCAGGTGACGGGCAAGAATGTTAACTGCCGCTTCCTCATTTTTTACCAAAAGGTAGCTCTCAGGATATGAGGCAATCACCTTTTCACTGAAAGAAAGAGAAAAATCTGTAAACACAGTCGGTCGGTTGATTCGAAGCACCGTTTCAGGATTCATTTCGCCGCAGGTAGATAAAAAAATGATTCCGAGGCTGTCTGGATTTGTCGCTATTTGAAAAAAAGAAGGATCTCCAAGGCTGATATTCAGCCATTTAAGGGCCGTGTTGCTATAAAAGCCGCTGGCCTCCAGACCTTCACAAAACTTCCAGCATTCTTCATCTTCCGTTGAAGGATAGATGTTCAACCCGCGATAGTACAGGTGTACATTTTTTTTCATCTGTATTGCTCATGATCGTTACTCCGGCAAAAAGCCGGAGTCCGGCGTTCTTGATTGATTGTATTCATTCTTTTTGAGAAGTTACACTCTGTGTTGTTACCTTATGGTCCATCATTTGTCGGGTCCAAACGCAATAGCTGTTCCAAATCTCCGGCAGCTAAATCTTTTGTGAAAATCAACTCATTTATTCGAATTTATTGATTTTGTAGCAAACTCTATTATCGACCCTTGGAATACTTAAGTGCATCATTTTCTCCATGATCAGTAATGTGGACATTGGCCTGGGCGAAAGGTGTCCGGAATAATTTCCTGACATCATTCGGATTCTCTTATTGGTAGTCCAGGGAGAAATAATCGTAAAACTCCTCGCGCCGGTTTGGCTGATATGCAAAGTATCAACGCGCCAGTATGTAGTTATGTGAGCTGCCCCTCTGTTTAGTATGTCCAGTGAAAGCAAATTGTCGGCTCTTTGGGGAAAATTGGTCACAGAGTGCCATTTGACGGACTCGCATGACGGAAGCGACCAACGCTCAATAAGCATTCTCAAGGTGTCTAATTCCTGTGAACGGTAATCAAATCCATGTTGCTCTTGGGGATACACCTTGCGCTTGACAGAAACCCCGTATTTTTCAAGACTATCCAGGAAATCGTCTACCAATGAAATCGGATAAAGGCGGTCATTACCCGCATTTATGTTGTAAATCGGGCGCTGCGTCAGATTTTGGGGCATAAGTTTCATGCCCAGATGCGGAAGCATACCACCAAACCCGGAAACCGCGAAAAAACCGGCAAATGGTGAACTGATGGTGTTTGCGGCCGCATAACATCCGGTAGCACCATCCGAAACGCCTGCTAAAAAGACTTTTTGATGATCAACAGGGAAGTTAAGAGACATGAAACGAAGTGTCTGAAGGATTCGGTGCAATCCGGCGGTACTCCACCAGGGAGCGTTTCTGTTGGCGGAAGGACTTGCCAGAAAAAGCTTCATGCTGTCGCCAAGGAAAGAAAACATGTCGTATGCTTTCTCACCTTTGGTATTTTTATTGGTCCCAACACCGCCGTGAAGGTAAATGATTAGCGGATATGAGGAATCGTTTGAAAAAGATTCCGGGGTACGATATCCGATAATATAGGGTGTTCCGAATGAGTCTACAAGCTCTGTTGCAGACCTCACATCGTGTTTTACCCCTAAGCGTACCACTTCAACAAGAGAATCGACAATTTTTCTGGAGAGAGGAAAATTCTCAATTATTTTCTGTTTTTTTTCGGTTGGTTGGACGAACCAGGAACTAAATAGTTCGGCGGCATTTTCCGGCAGTTTTCTTTGAACACAACCAGACGCAAAAATCAAGAATTGCAGCGTAAGTAGATAGAAA
This sequence comes from uncultured Fibrobacterota bacterium, assembly GCA_964586285.1. Taxonomy (GTDB): domain Bacteria; phylum Fibrobacterota; class Chitinivibrionia; order Chitinivibrionales; family CAYFVL01; genus CAZPHU01. The sequence continues at coordinate 26,691 of CAZPHU010000002.1, forward strand.
AAAATTTTCATATAGCCATTTTCTTAAGAAACCATCTTCAATACAAAATAGAAGATGCAAAAAGTGTTTGCAGATTCAATGAAAAAGGTGAATCAACTTTTCTCCCATTTATTACCTGTAAATTGGTGGATTTGGAAGTTGCCATTTCTCCAGATACGAACCCTGCCGGCGCCCTTGCTGATATTTAATTTTGATACCTGACTCAATGGTGCTCCCGTTATAATTATGGGAGAATCGAGGTAAATTTTCATATTCAACATCCCCTCATTATTGGAGTCTGGTTGATTGTTGGAAGAGAATGGCAAAAAGGAGAGTTGAAAATCACCTATTTTCAAATCAATGGCTAATTCGGTCCTGTTCAGATGCGAAACAACTTTTACAGACGCAGTACAACCCGCCATTGGATAAAGGGTTGCAGATTCTCTGATTTGTATGTGTCTCGTGCCGTATGTTGTAAGGAAATCGGAGAGATCTCGGGTCGTGAATCGATTAGGTAGTTTCAAGTGGCTTGTTATCAGGATATTTGGAATGTCGTTGATGAATATAGGTGCCAGGCAATGAACCGGATTGGTTTCGGCTCGCGCCATGATGAATAGGTCGAGCGGATTTGTGCGATTTTGTCTTTGCCATGGTGTTATTCGATTTGAGCACGTGTATTCCCATTGTTTAAGATCAGGAGTTCCAATCACCCATTTCGAACCATTGGAATAACTGATACCGGCCATGTTGTATTTGCCTGTATTAAAAAGGGTGATTTCAACATAATCGCGATTCCTTTGCAAGAGAATAAGAGTTGCCGATGTTATTAGAAATAAAGGAAAGGCCCAAAGAATATACCTTTTTATAAATCGAGATCGAATGACAATCATTCCAACGAAAAAGAGATAATAAACAATCCAGACGCTTTTAGGTGCTGCGGGAAGGAGGGGGGCTTGTTTCAGAGTGGTAGAAGTTTCAGCCAACCAAATCATTAGATCCAGAGGACAGCTTGCCGCTGATATTAGCCAGGAAGTTGGTCCCGGTAGTAGCCAAAAAAAACAGATCCCAACGGAAAAAATACACATGCTCAATGCCATACAGAACACAGCAGCGACATTGGTTATCAGTCCAACAACCGGGACCGTCCCGAAATGAACGTGTAAAATAGGTGCGGTACCTAAAAAACCTGCCGTAGAGACCATCAAAGAGCCTATAAGGAAATTTGTGGTGGGTTTGAATGGAAATTGCGGCAAATGGCTGATCAAGTATTTGATTACAGGCTGAGCGAAAATGATAAAAGCTGTGGCGGTAAAGGAAAGCTGATATCCTGGAGTAAAAAGCGATTCCGGGGAAAATACAAGCCAAATGCACCCTGCAACTCCCAATGTGTTGAGTAAGTACTGTTTCCTTTGGAAAAAATAGGTCAGAGAAATGATCGTAACCATCACTGCCGCTCTGACCAAAGAGGGTATCGGACCTATGAAAAGTACGTAACTCCACACTAAAGTAAGAGTAATGACTTTCTTTCGACCGGGATTAATAGGAAAAGCTGCCAGAAAAAAAAGGCTTATCATTACAAGAATAGCCATATGCAGCCCCGATATCGCCAACAGGTGAAAAATCCCTGCTTTGCGGAAAATTGATTTCAAATCTTCAGACAGGTATAATTTTTCGCCAAGAAATGAGGCTTGAAGAATCGAGGCGTGTGCGGGATTTTGGAATTCATCCAATATTCTATGTACATACGATCTGAAAGATTGTCCAAAATGCATGAAAGCGGAAGCACTTTGTTTTTCTATACGAATGGAATCCGCATAAATGGAACCCCAGAGATGAAGTGCTCTGTAATTTCGTGGAGTGTCGAAGCTGCCGGGGAAATAACGTCTCAGCGGCAGTTTGACTGTGCCCTCGATGCTGAGCAATGAATTTTGAGGTATTGGGATTTCGGAATAGAAACGAAACTTTTTACCCCTAAGATCGATTGAACCGTTTGGTCCTGTAAGAGTCGAGACGGAAATCGTTGTGCGATAATAGTTGAGAAGTGGCAGTGATTGATCTATAGATCGACCTTGAATATGCGTACTTTCGAGTCGTTGCTGCCCTTGCATTACATCTCGCTCGAATTTCTGATATCGGCTTTCGGATTGTGTAGAGATTAAGATACCCGCTACAAAAAAGAGAAAAACGCAAAAATGAAATCTGGGCAGCAGAATTATTCCAGCGCTGATACTGAAAATAATTGCACCAGTCCAAAAGCCATTGTATAATCGGGAAAGAAAAGATGTTGGAATGATGTAATCGGCGATTCCTATTCCAAGGCTTAGTACAATCCAAGCTAAAAATGCCGGCTGGTGTAGAGTTGTTTGGTTGAAAATGGTAGATAAGTTTGGAAGATGAGTGAGCCGCATTATATCGTCTCCTTTTTTTCGAATATAGATCGCGCATCCTGAAAACATGGAGAAATCGTTGAATTGCTATAGAGTGAATAAAAATGCTTGATGAGAATAGAAAGTATTCAATTCTTATTGTGGATGATGAACCGGAGATTCGCGAATTATTATCGGATTATTTGTCCAGTGATGAGGGTTACACGGTTTATACAGCCAGGGATGGTTTTGATGCACTTGAAGCCGTTCTTCCGAATCATTCCATAGATCTTGTCCTTTCAGACATAAATATGCCTCAAATTAAAGGATTCGAATTTTTAAACAGGGTTAGAGTACTTTATCCTAAAGTTCTGCGAGTTCTAATCACGGCTTACGATGTTGAAGACTATATGGAGCTTGCTCTGCTTCATGATGTAGGTAACATTTTTGTTAAAACAACTCCCTTTAATTTCAAAGAATTATCCAAAATGGTAGAAAGTTTGCTTTCACGGGACATCTTCGGTGCAAATCGTTTCTTTGACGGCGCTTCACAAATATCCGAGCGCCACTTTACCATCAATCAGGGAAGTAATATTGATAAGGATGCGAAGCGAATTGTTTCTCTTTTGCCGTCGTGGGCCGGACACGGAAAGTTAAATTTGGTACTTATTGAGTTATTGACCAATGCTGTTTTTTATGGCGCCCGTAATGAAAACCCGAAGCACAAGGAATCTTGGAAATATAATTTTGAACTCTCCGAAGATCAGGTAGTTAGAGTGAGTGTTATTTGGGACAATCAAAAGTATGCAGTTTCTATATTGGATAAGGGGGGTAGATTGAGGAAAAAGGATGTTCTATATTGGCTGCACCGTCAAACAGCCCGTGACGGGAATAACATGCCTCTTGGAGTTTACGATTCACACGGCAGAGGGTTTTATATAGCACGTCAATATATCGACCGTCTTATCATTAATATTGCTCCTCAAGAAAAGACCGAAGTTATTGTAATCAATTACCTTGACGATAAATATCAAGGATCTAAACCTTTGTATATAAATGAAATATGAAAGTTAGCTCAACTGTGCCGGGAAATGTAAAGAATTTGGAACTGGTCACCTATTTAACCAGCCGATTTACCTATTTAACCAACCATCAGTGGCGCGAGAGAATTTTAGAAGGTCGTTTTCTACGAAATGGAGAACCATGTACCCCCGCCACTTGCGTCAACGCAGGAGATAATATTTGCTATCTCATGCCGGATTTTCAGGAACCGCCTGCCGATTTATCTTACTCTATTACATACGAAGATGAGTTTCTACTGGGAATAAATAAAACAGGAAATTTACTTGTCCATCGGGCGGGAAAATCAATCCGCTCAAATTTAATTTACCACCTGCGTCATGTTCATAAACCGGCATATACAGAGGCACACATAATAAACAGACTGGACCGTGAAACTTCAGGGGTCATTCTTGTGGCAAAAAATGGTAACATTTTACCAAAGTTTCAGGAACTATTTGCCCGAAGGGAAATTAAAAAGACCTACCTTGCCATTGTAAATGGAGCTATTCCTTTTGAGGATAAACACATAGACGTGCCGATAGGCAAAGATCTCGAAGCATTTGCGGTACAAAAGTTTTGTGCCAATGGGGAAAACCCCAAGACAGCTTCTACATATTTGAGGTTATTGAAAGTCTGGGACAAAAAATATTCTCTTGTTGAACTTAAACCGTTAACCGGCCGTACTCATCAGCTTCGTGTACACATGGCACATTTAGGCCACGTAATTGTAGGAGACAAGCTGTATGGACTATCGAATCAAAAGTATCGTCAATGGAGAGAAAACCCTGATGCTTTCAAGGATATTTTTCCAATCAGCCGTCATGCTCTTCACTGCAGACAAGTTGAATTCAGGCATCCATATACCGGCAATCTCTGCCTTATTAAAGCCGAGTGGCCGGAGGATATTGAGTCTTTTGTGGGAAATCTAGAAAAAAATGCTTGAAGTTAGAATTCTCAATACGAGGGAGATATTGATATGGCGTCACCTTTACCGTTAAAAAATCCTTCCGAACCGTCCTGGTATCCTTCGCTAATGGAGCTTATTCCGGATATCGTATATGTTGTTGATCCGGACGGGACTTTTTCCTACGTTAATGAAGCTATTCGCATTTTGGGTTACGAGCCCGAAGAGCTAATCGGTAAACATTTCAATGAGTTGATTCATGACGAGGATATAACGCGCGTAAGTCGTAATCATGTTTTACCTTCATTTGTGGGTAAAAAAACAGGTGACACAAACGCCCCCAAGCTCTTTGATGAACGTAGGACGGGGGCGAGGAGTACAAACAGGCTTGAGGTTCGATTGAAAACGAACCGGAAAACTAACAATGTCTCTTTTCAATGCCTTTACGCTCAGGTAAATTCTTCCGGCTATTATCAGAAAAGGGAAAAGAAACCTTCATTTATGGGTACAATTGGGGTTATTCAGGATGTGACCGAGCGCAAAAATGCAGAGGTGCAGTTCAAACATTTAGAGGCTCAGTTGTATCAGGCTCAGAAAATGGAAGTTTTGGGGCAGCTTGCAGGCGGTATTGCCCATGACTTCAACAACATGCTTTCAGGAATAACCGGATATGCGGAAATAATCCGTCGCGAAAATCAGGACGAGACAGGCGACATTAAGGACAAACGGTTGGCCAGACATATCGAAACGGTCATAAATGCATCTAAAAGGGCATCAGAGCTGTCCCGTAAGTTGCTGGCATTCTCAAGACAGGGAAAATACAAAATTGAGGCGGTCGATGTCCATCAATCGATAAAAGAGTCGGTATCACTACTGGAGCGTACAATTGATCGACGTGTTCGAATTGTTAAAAAATTGGATGCTTCACACTCTTTCATTATGGGAGATTACGCCCAGGTACAAAACGCAATACTAAACCTGGCAATGAATGCTCGTGATGCAATGCCTCAAGGTGGAACTTTAACCATCAGCACTTTTCTCGATGAGATAGAAGAACATAAGGGGCCTATCCAAACCAGATCCAGCCGTCTTACTCCGGGTACATATGTAGTAGTTGAAGTGAAAGATACTGGAATGGGGATGGACAGAGAAGTACAAAAGAAAATTTTTGATCCTTTTTTCACGACAAAGCCCGAAGGAAAAGGTACCGGATTAGGCCTTGCCAGCGTTCTGAGTACGATGAAGAATCATCTGGGAGAAATATTCGTCAGGAGTAATCCGGGTAAGGGTACTTCCTTCAGGCTTTATTTTCCAGCACAAAATGTTCCATTATCAATTCCCGGCAAACAATCTCCCGAATCTGTTCATCAGAGAGGCCAAGGGAATATCTTGGTTGTTGATGATGAGAAGATGGTTCGCGATCTTCTTATGCACATGCTTTGCGAAGTGGGCTATTCGGTAGTTACCTGTGAAAACGGATTACAGGCCAGGGATTACTTTTCAGCACATCGGGAGGCTATAGACCTTGTTATGCTCGATGTCAATATGCCGGTGATGAATGGTGTAGACTGCCTGCGAGAGCTGAGAGCTATTGATCCCCAAGTTCGTACAATTGTAATGACTGGTTACGCTGTTTCGGAGGATACGAAAAAAATTCTTACGACGGGGGTCTCCGGTTTTCTGCAGAAGCCTTTCGAGTATCGCCTCTTAATCAAGATGATTAAGGAAATTATCACCTCTTCGTCAAAATGATTGTTTAGACTAAATCTGAGTTTGAAATTCGGAATTACTGAAAATCTCTGGAAAAACAGTTATCCCAAACCGTATTTTGCCAAACGGTCGCCGATTTCATACGATCGAGCCTGTAAGATAATGAGACAGACTTTGCGATCCATTCGGCTTTAAAAATTACTCGGCTCAAAATACCACTTTTGATCTAACTGCGTTTTCAAAACAGCTGCAGGCTAAATCTTTTCAGAAAATTTTCAAATGCCCCCGGTATTTGCTGAGAAGGAATGAAATGGCCAAATGTTTTGAAATCGTGGTCGAATTGATTAGATTACATAGGCAAGACGAGCATGATATATTTAAGCTGTTTCGGGTTTCGTAGTGAAAACGGCTGTAATTAGAAAGAAAAGTTGAGAAATTTGCTTGCGGAAAAAGGCACATTATGGGAAAAAATCTGGTAATCGTTGAATCACCGGCTAAGGCAAAAACAATGGAATCCTTTCTAGGAAAGGATTTTTCGGTTGTATCGTGTTATGGTCATGTTCGTGATTTGAGAAAAAAGGGGTTGTCTGTAGATATAGAACACGATTTTGCTCCTGAATACGAGATTTTGCCCGATAAGAGGGAACTGGTCAAGAAATTGAAAAAAGCCTCAAAGGAATATGAGCTGGTCTGGTTAGCCACCGATGAGGACCGCGAAGGTGAAGCCATATCCTGGCATTTGGAACAGTCACTGGAACTTCCCTCCGAAAAAACCAGACGTATTGTTTTTCGAGAGATTACGCGAAATGCCATACGCTCCGCGGTAGAACATCCTCGGACAATAGATCACAATTTGGTTGATGCTCAGCAGGCCAGGCGCGTACTGGATCGCCTTGTTGGATATCAACTCTCTCCTGTGCTGTGGAAGAAAATCAAAAGGGGGTTGTCGGCCGGGCGTGTTCAATCGGCGGCTGTAAGGTTGATTGTAGAGCGCGAAAGAGAAATCCTTTCATTTAATCCGGAAGATTTTTTCAAAGTAGAAGCGCTTTTTGGGGTAGAGAAAGGGAAAAAACTTAAGGCTGATTTACCCGAACGTCTCGAGTCGGAACCGGAGGCTCGCGAACTTCTCGAGCGATGCAGGGGTGCACAGTTTACTATATCAAATCTTGAAAAAAAACCTGCGAAAAAATCCCCTTCACCTCCATTTACGACATCAACTCTTCAGCAGGAAGCAGGCCGTAAGTTGGGGTATTCGGTTTCTCGAACCATGCTACTGGCTCAGCGATTGTATGAAGCCGGGCATATTAGTTATATGAGGACCGATTCGGTTGCTCTCTCAAATGATGCGTTAAGTGGAGCCGCAAAAGCAATTACCAATATGTTCGGGGCAGATCATGTCAAAACAAGACGTTATCAGACCAAGACTGCTCAGGCTCAAGAAGCGCATGAGGCAATTCGGCCTACTAACTTCAGTAACAGAATGGCCGGAGCCGACCGAAACGAACAAAGGCTATATGAGTTAATTTGGAAACGTGCGATTGCTTCTCAAATGGCCGATGCCAGACTCGAGCGCACAACGGTTACTATCTCCATTTCCACCGATCCGCGGAATCTCATGGCCAAGGGTGAAATAGTTGTATTCGATGGTTTTCTAAAGGTTTATGAAGTTGAAACGGATGAGGAAAGTGAAGAGAAATCCGGAGGTTTACTTCCACCACTAAAGGTCGGCCAAATTCTAGATTTTATTCATATGCACGCTACACAGCGATTTACACGCTCAAAGCCGCGCTATTCAGAAGCATCATTAGTGAAGGCTATGGAAGAGCGCGGAATCGGAAGACCCTCTACTTATGCGCCTACTATCACGACAATTCAGCACCGGGGCTATGTAACAAAAGAAACACGTGAAGGAGATGAACGCCACTATATCGATCTAATGCTCAGCGACAGTCAAATATTGGTTGAGAAAAAAACCGAAATAACAGGAACCGAAAAAGCAAAGCTGTTTCCGACCGATATGGCCATGATAGTCAATGATTTTTTGGTAAGCAATTTTCCCAAGATAATCGATTTATCTTTCACTGCTGATGTTGAGCAAGATTTTGATGCGGTTGCAGCCGGTAGAAAAGAGTGGAAGAAAATGATAGCCGGCTTTTATAAGGATTTCTCAGTCCAGCTTCACGAGACGGAAACAACTGTGAACCGCTCGGATGCCGTTGTTACTCGCGAACTTGGAGTAGATCCTGATACAGGCAGGCGTGTCGTAGCCCGCATGGCCCGCTTTGGCCCTGTAGTAGAGAAGACCGCACGTGATGAAAACGAAAAGCCTGTTTATGCCGGGCTTCTGCCTGGGCAGTTAATAGAAACTGTTACTCTTGAGGATGCACTAAAACTTTTGAGTCTTCCCCGAGAAATTGGGGAATACGAAGGAAAAGTCGTAAGTGCAGGTATTGGACGCTTTGGTCCATACGTTCGTCATAACGCAACCTATGTGTCACTGGGAAAAGAATACGATCCCCATTCGGTAACTTTAGATCAGGCTATACGTCTACTGGAAGAAAAGAAAAAGGCGGCCGATAAAAAGGTGATAAAGGAATTTCCCGGAAAAGACATAAGAGTACTTAGAGGACGTTATGGGCCGTATATCGCAACAAGTGGCAAAAACGTCAAGATACCGAAAGACTACGACCCGGAGACCCTCACAGAGGAAACTTGTGAAAAACTTATAGAACAGGCTCCCGCCAAAAAAAGAAGATCTAGAGTGACAAAGAAGAAGTAGTCATTGTACTTTGGTTTGGCGTTCTTTCCATTTAGCCTCTTGAGGGACTATATGCCTGCTAAAACGACCCGCTCGAAAAAGAGAAAGAAAGGAAGAGCGCGTAAGAGATCCGCATCCACAAAACTCAGTAAAAAATCGCTCCTCATATTTTTATTTCTAATTTTAATTGTGGGGTTTCTCCCATATTCACACTCTTCAATCACCAACATGATTGAAGATCTCTTCAGCGGCAATCTTAAAATCCAGAATTCATCCCTTACTCCTTTGAGGGGGGTTGCCCTGAAAAATGTAACTTTTTCTCATAAATTTGATGACCAGTCACTGATAAGGCTGAAACTACCCACCATAAGGATAAGATATTCTCCTTTAAAAATCCTGACTAATCGAAAAAAGGTTGTAAAGCATCTTACCTCTGCTCTTAAATCGGGAGAGATAAACTACCTGGACTCACTAATCGAAAATGGAATATCCGAGGTGCAGATCAATAAAGGCCATATTGATTTTGTCGGATCCAAAGGCTGGAAAGGTGTTGCCGAAGGAGTACAGGCAAAACTCTCAGTTGAGCAGGTGAAGGAAAAGAAGTTGAAGGGCTGGGTTAATGTTGATGATATAAAGAGTGGTTCTTTTTCTCTGCGGGATTTCAAATCAACCCTTATGGCCGATGGAGATTTGGTTACCATAGGCAAACTAAAGGGCAATTTTTATGAAGGTCAAATCGGAGGGGAAGTTACTCTGAACATTCGGCAAGAGAGCATTGCTGGTGGTACTATTTCATTGGATAATTTGGAGCTTGTGAAAATGTATGCGGATTATCCAAAAAAGGTAGGTAAGTTGGAAGGAGAGGCTGATATACGCTTCAAGATCTTAAAATCATCTTGGAAGGCGGAACAATTACGAGCCAGAGGAAAAATGTATGCAAAAAATGTATATGCGTATAAAATACCCCTTCTTAATACAATCGTAACCACGTTAACACTTCCTCGGCTTAAATCACTCAGATTTAAAAGTCTGGAAACTGATTTTGAACTGAATGGCAAGGTCATTTCAGTTACCAATCTGAGCGGAAGAGGAATCCCCATGGATATAACCGGAGGCGGGCAGCTAAATGAAAAAATGGAGATGGATTTAGATGTTGAGGGATATTTTCCCGAAACCTTTCGCGACAGCCTTTCGACTATTACATGGAATGCGTTGTTTTCCGAGGAAAACAAAAAAGGAAGGAAATTCAGATGCCGAATACAGGGTACCTATGATGAACCTTGGATAACGGTGGATCGCAAACATGCTCGAAAAGCTGTAAAAAACGTATTTACCAGCATCGGTCAGAGTATCGGCTCGGTGTTTAAAAGAGATAAATAGTATACGTCACCCACTTTACCAACTTCAAAGCATATTTTTGTTCCTCGAGGCATGAACTATCCAAACAGATCCATTTGGCCGCTGATAATCGTATCGAAATCCAACTTTTTCCATTCCAGAATAGAATCGGCCACAGGTTTCAGCTGCGTATCTATGTAATGGTCATAATCAAGAGCCGCCGATATTTTGCCCACTGGCTGAGGCCCTTCAACCGTTATCACGTATGCCACGCGGGAGGGCACATGGTCGAGCATACGAGCAGCCTGTATGTGTGGAGGTACGTGGCTGACGTAATTTTCAAGGTTCTTTCGCACACCTTTACGGTAGACCAGCTTCTTATCATAAAATCCGGCACGAAGATCGTTAACGATGCGCACGATGTAGTCCTCGACAGGTTTATTGGTAAATATACGCATATAAATCTCATACTGAAAATCTTTGGCCAAGTCCGTCCAGTCTGATCGTGCGGATTCCAGTCCTTTAAATGCTAGTTTGAGTCCGTCATTTTTTTCAATCGCTCCGCAATATCTTTTTTTGCTGCCTTGGTTGCTTCCTCTGATCGTAGGCAAGAAGAAGTACCGGAAGTGCTGTTCGAATTCAAGTTCGAGTGATGATTTTACCCCAAATTGCTTGAGAAGCTCGCTTGCAAGCCACTTGTTGACCTTTTCGGCCAAAATTCGACCAGTATGAGCGGCTTCATGCTCTTTGCCCGCCCCCAGAAGTAAAAACAGCGAATCGGTGTCACCATAGATAACCGAATAGGAAGTAGTGTTTTCAAGATAACTTCGAGTTTTTTTCAAAACGAACTGACCGGTACCGGTTATCGTCTGAGCCAGTTCCGGCATGAAAAAACGACATCCGGGTGAACCTAATACGCCGTAAAAACTATTCATCAAGATTTTGATTGCTTGCGACAGGGGAGCGTTTCGGGTCTTTTTTGCCTCTGTCCTGGCTTCCAACAGTTCGTCTATAATCCGTGGTAAAATAGTTTGAGTGCGGCTGAATGCCGGTCCTACCGGACCTCGCACCGTTTCACCAATAGAAGCTGAGATGCGGCCGAGCGGGTCTATCATAAATGTTTTTATAAGAGTTGGATACAGGCTTTTAAAATCCAGGAGCAAAACATTTTCATAGATCCCCGGGATGGATTCCATAACATAACCCCCGGTTAGAGGCTGAGATGGGGCGGCAATATCCACCGTGTCACGGGCGACGTAACCGTTTCTGTGCAGTCTTGGAAGATATACATAATCAAATGCAGCTACACTTGCCCCTGAACGGTCTAGCAGGTGTCCGCAACGTTTTGATCTTGCAACCATATCGGGTAGTAGTCTCGTTTCTTTGAAAATACGCGTGGTGAGGATTGCATCCTGAAGGTTGTATCGAGCTAGAGACTGCTTATCTTCTCTGAATCTGCGATTTATTTCAGCAATTTTCTCTTTGCCCGTTTTCTCGATGCTCTTTCTTTCTCCCAAAATGGTTGAGGCAACAAAGTCAAGGGAATAGCTCTCAAAAGTATGATAGTATGCGCGCAGGACGACAGGTACATCCAAAACAACGCGCCCCGGAATACGGGCTACACGGCGTCTAGACATTCCGCCGGCCTCCAGTATCTTGGAAGGTCTTCTTCTACCCAGATCGAAGGTTGTTTTGAGTGTCTCGCAGCGCATTTGGATTACCCACAAATCGAAATCTATAACATTCCAACCGATCAGAATGTCCGGATCTTCTTTTCGCACATGGTCGAAAAAAGTCGACAGTACATCACGTTCTAATGGACAATAAACTACACCTTTGGCTTCAGGCCCTTCTCCGCGCATAAAAACGATCTGTTCTTTACCGTCTGCGGCAATTGAGTATATCTCATTGGTTTGTGCATTGGTTTCTATGTCAAAGGACATTACCGAAAGATTTATATCTGCATCGATTCCGCGAACTCGCGGATTAAGAAACATAAGAGAGTTGTCTTTGCTGTGAGGCTCTCCTTCCACTAAGAAACTTCCGGCTACAAAACGCTCCATCAGGTAGCGTTCGACCGGATGTACATCCGATTCATAAGTTTTTATACCGTCGGCTCGAAGCTTACGCGCACAAAGACGGTGGTCGTAGAGCCGATTGAAATAGAGGCAGTCAACCTTTGTGCCGTCCATCGCTCGAAGTTCAAGCTGCCTGCGTAGGGACGCTGTAGAGGTAAGATTTTTCGGGGTGTCACTTGGTACAAAGAAAAGCGGTCGATAATTATCTATCTTAATCGTAACACTGTTGCCGTTGTCTGAGCGGGCGTAAAGAAAAATTTCGAATCGGCCCGATTGATCCCCAAAAGAGTAGTTAAGAAGAAAGCATCTGTGGGAAAGTTGCTGTTGAGTCATTCTGTCTCTCTAACAGTTGGTTGTACATTTTCTCTCGGGCTGGTATATCGGTCGACAGGGATTCTTATGACAGGAATCCTTTTCTCTATGAAATACGACAGAATAGGTTTTGTTTGTTGTTCAAAAGAGAGTATTTTTCTTTTAGATATCCAATCCGCTTTATTGTTTTGTTCGCAGCGGTTTTCGTGTCCTTCACCCTTTTCGGCAAGAATTTTGCAATAGTATGCTTCCGAAGCCGAGCTTTCAAGCCGGAACGCGGCCCTTATGCAAAATTCCGCATCCATTAGGCCTTTTGCTTGCCCTGGATTAGGCGGAAAGCCGTTGAGTACTGGAGTTTCGGATGCATGATCGAATGAATGCCCCATCAAGTAACTGTTTATAATGGATAGTTCAATTGGGAGGTGTTCATCGTTAAAAAGAGTGCCGTTCAGGATAGAATGTACATAGGCCTTATCAGCATCTGACAGGTATATACGAGCGCGCCCCGCATCGATTTGACCCGGACGTTCGCCAAAATCGAGGTGTAGACAGCGCGACTGATGCAGACCCTTTGATTGAAGTATTTGACCCAGGGGTTTTTTCCCCGCATTTGAGTGACCGATCAAAATCATGGCATATACAGACATACAATAATAAAATATATCAGCTGTACCTCAGGGAAGAGCGGCATATTTTATTTGAAAAACATATTTTTATAATTATGGGTGATGTGCTATATTAATTGGACGACATGAGATCATCATCTTATTTATTCCCTAAAGGAGGTTCAGATGGACAATATGTGGGAGAAAGTGAAGAAAAGTCTGAAAGAGGGTGCCTCGATGTCTGTGGAGAAGATCGAGGAGTTTTCAAAAATCGGTAAGCTGAAGATCGAGGAGCTTGCGGCAAAGAGAAAGATTGAACGAAATTTCATGGATATTGGTGAGCGGATGTTTGATCTTCTCTCTGAAGGTAAGAGCGGGGCGGTAATCGAAGAGGACATCACCATTAAAAATGCCGTCCAAAATGTAAAAGATCTTAAAGAAGAACTTGCGGTTACCGAAGAGAAGATTAGAGCCGCGAGTGAAGAAAAAAAGAAAAAAGAAGAAACTATAGTTACTGAATGATGACGCGAAAACACCGTTCTATCCTGATTGTACCACCACGTTACGCGCGAGTCCGCATGATGCGGGCTCGCGTCAGCGTGCTTATAATTCTGTTTTTGTTGATGTTGGGGGGATTTGCAGGTTATTTCATCCCTTTTAATAACTACACGCTTGATGTTGTTGAGCAGAATCAGAAAAAAAATCTCACCGTACAGAACAAAAAGCTATTGCAACGAATTCACAGTATGCGCCAGATGCTTCACTCGTTAGGTACAAGGGTCAGCAGTCTGGATCAGAAAAAAAAAGAAATCGAGAGATATTTTGCACTGCCCTCCCTAACGGATACCGCTTCCTTACCCAAGCAGAAGAATAGTAGTTTTGATCTAGATGTTACTCTCGCAAAATTGACCTCAACAGAGCGTTTTTTGGGTGCACTTGCTTTAAAGCTCGATTCATCATATACATATTTTGAAGACGTTCCTCTTGTGAAACCTGTGAATGGAGAGTACGTTATTACCAACAGGTTCGGTGAAATGACGGATCCTTTTACCGGAACTCTGAAGAAGCATTACGGTGTGGATTTTGCCGCTGCACGGGGAACATCTGTTATTGCAGCAGCCAATGGAAAAGTAAAATCGGTTCAAAACCACAAATTCTGGGGTAAAAGAATCGAAATCTCTCATGAAAATGGCTTCTCGACAGTTTACGCTCACCTTGGAACGGTGGATGTGCATAGGGGGGCACGAGTTAAGAGGGGAGATATCATAGGAACGGTTGGCACTTCCGGGCTTACCACCGGCACTCACCTTCACTACGAGATTAGAAAGAATGATTTACCGGTTGATCCCCAGAAATTCTTTTTCCCCGAACAATCAATGATATTTGTACGCGCGGATTCAATATGAATCTATTAATCATTCGTCTCTCGTCAATGGGCGATGTGATACTTGTTTCTTCCGTTCTATCTTGGATAAATCAACACTACCCCTATATTAAACTGTACCTCATTACTTCAAAATCGTACCAGCCTCTGTTTAAAGATGATCCAAGAATAAATGAAATATTTGCAATTGAAAAGGGCGCGGAGCATACACTAAAAGCGAGATCTGAAAATTTGAAGTGGGATTGTATTGTTGATTTGCAAAACAGCAGACGCAGTAAATGGATCTGCAGGCAGTACTTCCCAAGAGTACCCAGAAGCGCTTTTGATAAAATGCATCCTGCCCGTATGCTTCTGATTCTTACTCGAATTAATATCTATAAAAAAAGAAGAACAGTTGCTGCACGGTATATTGAGGCAGCTGAAAAAGCCTCTGCTTTGATAAAAAAAGATACCGCAACAGCGAGGTGTGAAAATGCCTTGGGTAGTGGGGCTGGTCTTTCCAACCGGATATCGGGGTATAATGGTATAGAACAAACGAAATTGTTTAAAGAAAACAGTTCATCGGAGGAATCGATGATCAATGGGGGAAAATCTAACATTCCGGATCTCAAGTTGTTTTTTGAATTTGCCCCCCATAAGATGCTTAATATTGTAGAGCAAAGTGACAGACCTTTTCTAGCGCTCTTTCCTTTTGCCGCATGGAGAAACAAACAGTGGCCTTTGGAAAACTATGCTGCAGTTGGTAGGTATTATACAGATAAAGGTTGGAAGATCATACTCTTTGGGGGAAAAGAGGAACGAAAATGTTCGACTATTTTATGTGAACAAATCGGAACTCACTGTATTGATCTGACCGGCCGAACTACTCTATACGAAGCGGGATGGATGCTCGGTAAGGTTTCTTTGTGTCTAGGTGGTGATACCGGGTTGTCACATCTGGCAAGGGCCTGTAGTGTACCGGGAGGTGTAATTTTTGGAGCAACTACTCATCACCTGGGTTTTTTTCCATACGGCCGCACACCATATATAGTCTTTCAGACAAATCTGTCGTGCAGACCATGTCATGCCCATGGTGGAAATTTCTGCTGGAGGGGTGCAAAGCGCTCCTGTTTGAACGCAATAAGTGTTAAAAGGGTAATAGAAGGGCTAAACAGTTTGTTGAAGGTTGACTTTAAAGAAAGAAAAAACAATAGCTTCGGTACCGAAACGAACATAAAAAGTGATCAAACATCGTAATAGATTACTTGACCAAAATTTGACCCACGCACCATTTTATAACAATCGCTTAGGATTAACAGTGAGCAATATGAGAAAAATCTTTCCTTGGAAACTACGTGCGGCATTTTTCCTTCCAATTTTGGCATCGATTCTTTATGCCGATTCTCCAGATACCTCAAACAGTTTGGCGCAATTTGTGGCGGGGATTGAAATGCTCGAGGAGATGCACGATATTGATACCATGCATAAAGCGCTGCTTTTCGAGCAACTGGAAAGGGTTACTGATATACCGGCAGTGCGTGTGGTAGAACTTCTAAATGAATACCGTAGCGCACCTGAGAAATGGAAAGAAATACAACAAGCAGTCGTTGCGCTGTTGGAAACTTACAAATCACCAAAACCGGATACTTTATTTGAAAAGGAGCAGCATCATGGCAAAGGATCAAATCATAGAGTTTACCGACAGTAATTTCAGTAGTGAGGCCCTGGGGTCCGATACTCCAGTTATAGTTGATTTCTGGGCTCCCTGGTGTGGTCCTTGCAAAATGTTGGGCCCTATTTTGGAAGATTTGGCTCAAGAGTATGTGGGAAAAATTAAGATAGGAAAGCTTAATGTCGATGATAATCCTCAGACCGCATCAAAATATGGCATTATAAGCATTCCAACCATGCTTTTCATTAAAAATGGTGCAGTTGCTGATCAGCATGTAGGATTGTTAGCTAAAGATCCATTAAAAACAAAGATCGACAACTTTTTGGCCTAGTTAAGCATAACCGTCGAGGCGCCTTCATTCGGTGCCTCGATTCCTTACTCACAACAACCTAATCCGTTATATATTTACGGCTTACGGGAGAAATTTAAAGAAACGCATGAAAATTCTGGCACTCAATCCCCCCTTTTTACCAAAATACTCGCGAGAGTCACGTTCACCTGCAGTAACCAAAAGTGGTACTTTGTATTATCCAATGTGGTTGGCCTATGCGGTGGGATATCTTGAAAAAAACGGTCATGAGGTACTTTTTCTCGATGCTCCGGCCTTAGGATTGGATCATGCAGAAACATTGCGTCGTGCAAAAGAATTCTCCCCGTCTTTGATCGTAGTCGATTCTTCCACGCCCAGTATCTATAACGACACAGCCCTGGCAGGTGAGTTTAAAAAACACATTGCGGGTGTTTTCACAATTCTTGTGGGGGTGCATGTCTCTGCTCTACCCGAAGAGACACTGCGCGATAATCCTCAAGGTGCTGATGCGACCGCATTTGGGGAATACGATGAAACTCTGGTGGAACTCGCTTCTGTTATTGAGAAAAATGGAACCGATGATAAATCCCTGAAGGGAATAAGGGGAATAGCATTTAGGTCATCCGACGGTTCGGTGATCAAAAACGAAACACGAGATCCTATCGAGGACTTGGATGATATACCATTTGTGTCGGAAGTTTATAAGAAGCATTTGGACATATCTCCTTATTTTTACGGCCATAGCCGTTATCCGTTGATTGTTTTGGTTACGGGACGCGGTTGCCCTTTTCGGTGCACATTTTGCGTAGTGCCACAGACTATGCATGGTCACAAGTATCGTAAGAGATCGGTTGATAATATCGTAGAAGAATTCAGGTATATTTCCGAGAACTTTCCGCAGGCTCAGGAAATTATGATCGAAGATGATACTCTTACCGCCGATAGAAAACGTTGTCGTGAGCTTTCACAAAAACTTATCAACCAGAAACTAACCCGCATTCCCTGGTCGGCCAACTCACGTGCCGATGTAGACTTCGAAACCATGCACCTGATGAAAAAAGCAGGTTGCAGATTGTTTTGTGTCGGTTTTGAAAGCGGGGAACAACAGATTCTAGATAATATAAAAAAGGGAACGAAAATTCCCCGTATTCGTCAGTTTCGCTCCGATGCACGCAAAGCGGGAATACTTGTACATGGGTGTTTCATGGTCGGGAACAGGGGAGAAACAGCTCAAACTTTAGAGAAAACTTTGAGGTTCGCAAAAGAATTAAATCCAGATACAGCGCAGTTCTACCCGATTATGGCTTATCCGGGAACCAGTGATTATGCATGGTTTAAAGAAAAAGGATGGCTGGTCACAACCGATTATCGTAAGTGGCTTACCAAAGATGGACTGCACTCATCGGTTGTATCCAATCCCGATCTGACTTACGACACTCTGGTGGAATTTTGTGATCGTGCGCGGCGTGAGTTCTACATGCGCCCGTCATACCTGATCCAGAAGATTGCCCAGGCTATCAAATCTCCCTCAGAGGCACCGCGGCTTTTTAAGGGGTTTAAAACGCTAGTCAAACACCTGTTTACTCCCTCCATAAGACGAAAACAGGGGAGTTGTTCATGATTCTCCTACTTCAGGTAGTCTTCTGGATTTCTATCGGCTTTGTCGCCTATTCATATGTCATATACCCACTTATTCTTCCGGTACTTGCCCGGATTTTTGGACGGGAGACACAACCCGATTTCTCTCACGAGCCCACGGTCGGAATAATTATTCCTGCCTATAACGAACAGGAAGTTATTCGGAAAAAGATAGATAATGTGCTTGCCATTGAGTATCCGCCCGAAAAAATCAGAGTCTGGGTCGGCTCCGATCAGTCGACTGATGCAACAGATGAGCTGGTATGCGGCTACGGTGATGAACGGGTTAAGCTTTGGAGAGCACCACAAAGGGGTGGAAAAACAGAAATCCTCAACCAGTTAATACCAATAGTTGATACAGAAATCGTGTTTTTGACTGATGCCAACACAATGCACAATACCGACAGCCTTCGGCAGATGGTAAAGCATTTTGCCGATTCTGAGGTAGGGGCTGTTGCCGGGCACGTCAACCACGTAATTGGAGAGTCGGAGCAGATCGAAGAGATAATATACAGAACATTTGAGTCGCGGCAGAAGCATTTGGAGAGCAAACTCCACAGCAGCATTTCAGCTTTTGGAGGCTTCTATAGCATGCGTAGGGAGCTTTTCCAGCCAATTCCTCGAAATGCCTATTCTAATGATGATGTGCTTATACCCATGAATGTTATCCGCCGGGGATTTAGGGTAATCTACGAACCCGATGCAGTCTCTCAGGAAGATATGGGCGAGAGTATTAATATGGAATTTCTACGACGAATTCGAATAGGGGCCGGTAATTTTCAGGCATTTTTCTGGTTGCTCGATTTCGCCAATCCCTTTCGAGGATGGCCCGCCTTCTGTTTTCTATCACATAAGGCAACCAGGTGGTTTTCTCCTTTATTCATGTTGACCGGCTTAATTTGTTGCTCGATTTTGAGCGTCACTGGAGTTGGAATCTTGTACAAACTTCTGTTACTTTTCGGATTGTCCGGTATAACAACCGCAATTATCTTTCGAATTGTAAAGCTGAAAGTGTTGCGACCGGTTTTTTATTTCCTTACAATGAACACCGCACTGCTTCTAGGTTTTTTTCGCTACCTAGGTGGAATTAAATCAGCCGCTTGGACACGAACCTCAAGGTAATTTAAGAAAGGAAAGTTTGCATCTTTTTCAGCTCTTATTTAATTCATAACCACGATACATCCGCTCCCTGAGGATTCACTGCAACAGAGCTTTTATTATATTCTAACAAATAAATAATGTATTTTCATTAAAACAGATATATACTATATGATGTTATAAGCCGGTTTATTATTTGATGTAGCCGGCATTAAATACTATGAATCTCATTATCGAAGGAGGCAAGATAGAATGGTCCGTTCACTTCTGGCAGTCGCACTGACAATGGTTGTTGTAATCGCATGTAGTTCTACTGAAAGCGTCAAAAGAGAGGATATGTTTGTGGTCTCCGAACAGCTGCGTGAAACCGCTACTGTACAAATGGGTTCCGACAACGACGGGTTCACTAAATTTATCCCAGAAGGTACTAAGCTAAAGGCTGTTTTCTCCACCACCCCGGCCGCATCTTATTTTGAATGCGTTCCCGTGGAGGTTAACGGACAAGACGATCCGGACTATATCGAGACATTCTTTGTTCCTGAATCTATGCGAATGTCCGAAGAATATCAAGGATTTACATTCAGTTTGCCTGTTGAATATATCGGCAGCAAGATTAAAAGAATAAAATGAGCATGAGCTGACGAACGCAAAAGAGATCTCTAAAAATGGTGATTTTAGGTTTTCTTGGTGCCAATAATTTATTATTAGAGGCAGGATTAAAATCGAACGTTTTACATCATCCATTCAAATGGGGTAAAGTATGAAATTTTTAGAGATGTCTTTTTTCTGCCTGATGCTCTTAGTTTTCGGTGTTTTTGCCCAATCAAGTGATAAAGAAATTATCAGGTCGCTTCTGGATATTAACGGATATGAAAACGTGGCAGTGGAAGATGTCGCGACTTTCAAGGACGAAAAAGCAATCAAACTGAATTTGAATAACCCTGATATCACCCAGGACGGATTCACAATAATTCCTCCGACAATCGGCCAGCTGGCCTCGTTGCTCACTCTGTCTGCCAACGATAATGATATCAAAACACTGCCCAAAGAAATCGCTAATCTGGTCTCGCTTGTAGAATTGGAACTTAAGAGTAACACCCTTTTTGAACTTCCTCCGGAAATAGGTAAGCTGAAACAACTTAAAATCCTTGATCTCCGAAACAATGAATTAAGAAAACTTCCGTCGGAAATAGCACAACTCGAAAATTTATGGAAGCTGCAATTGTGGGGGAATGAATTAAGTGATCTTCCAGAAGAAATCGGAAAAATGAAATCCCTCAAAGAACTGTATCTTCGAAACAATCGGTTAAAAACGTTACCAAAGGCGATTATGACCATGAATCTTAGTTATTTAGGAATTCAGGACAACAAGCTCTGCGATCTTGATCCGGAGCTTGAAAGTTGGCTTAAAAAAAGGGATGAAAGATATCGTTCCTGGCAAAAGTGCTGGTGAAAAGAAGAGGCCTTTAAAGAGGCCTTATTTACTAGAGAATCAAATAAGCCGATTTAGTTGTTGAGTTGAGCGTTTATTTAGATCTGAACGATTTTTAATTCTGTATCGTCTGTTTTGTTCGTCTGTAATAAGCAAAGAGCCGTTTGCGGACCATATCATACTTTCCTGACGGTTACGCACTGTGAAAGTTGCCTCGCCACGATCAGTAAGAACCGACCATGTGTCCACACGACGATTATGTGGTTTAATTGAGTAAATTTCTATAATCTCAGGAATGAAGTATCGGAATTTTATCTCCTTTTTAACTAACTGCTGCTGATTGAACTGCAGATCTTTGATATTACTTATCATGCCAACCTGCGTTTTAGCGCCGGTGAGTGATTCATGGATTATGGCAATATAGCTGTCGGGATCTGAAAGAGGAAAAAGAGGCACACACGAGACCGGAACATATTGGCTGCCGTCTAAGAAAGTAACCTGTAATTCACCTTCGGATTTACGAGAGAAATTCATATTATCTTTTCCAGTCACTTTTCTGAATCATTCATTTAAAGCAAAAATGCGGTTAAGTTCCTTTTGAGTTGAAACCAGCCGGCTGAACAGCCCTTGCCTTTCTAATAATTCCTCATGCGTACCGATCTCGACAAGTTTACCCTCATCAATCACGAAAAGTCTGTTACAGTTGCGCAGGGTGGACAATCTGTGAGCGATAGCAATAGTTGTACGGTTATGAGTCAGGCGATCTAAAGCTTGTTGAATTTTCGCTTCGGTTTCCGTGTCTACGGAGGATGTCGCTTCATCGAGAATGAGCACACGCGGATTGCGAAGTATTGCGCGTGCAATGGAGATCCTTTGTTTTTCACCACCTGACAATTTGTTGCCCCTTTCCCCGACCTGAGTGTCATAGCCGTCAGGTTTCTTTAAAATAAAGTCGTGTACATTTGCCGCTACTGCTGCTTCGATTACCTCTTCGGGTGTTGCATCAGGCTTCGCATAGGCGATATTTTCGTAAATCGTACCATTAAAAAGAAAAGTTTCCTGAAGCACGATTCCGATATGTGACCGTACATCTTTAAAATTTACCTTGCTTATGTCGTGTCCGTCTATCAGAATGCGTCCGTCGTCGGGAGAATAAAGACGGCAAATAAGATTAATTAGAGTGCTTTTTCCGGCTCCGCTTTTTCCTACAAGTCCCACAATTTCATTTTCCTGAATTTCAAAGCTCATATTTCGGATGACAGGCTTAAGCGAATTGTAGCCGAATGTTACATTATCAAATGTGACGGTACCCTTTATCTTCTCCAAACGTATAGCAGCGGGCACATCAACAATTTCAGGATCTGTGTCAAGAACATCAAAAAGTCGCTCCGCGGCACTCAAGGAGCCAAACAGCATATGTGTCATTCGGGAAAGTGTAAATACCGGCCGATAAAACATAGACAGGTATCCGGCGTAAGCTACCACCGAACCGATTGACATTCGGCCGCTTAAAACGAGATCCCCTCCCACAAACCATACCAGAACAGATCCGATGATAATCAGTACATGCATAAATGGATTGTACAGGCTCCACATTTTGCTCAGCTCTATGCCTGCATCGCGATATGAGCAGTTGAATGAATCGAACTTTTTTATTTCCAACGATTCCTGCCCAAATGACTTAATGACTCGAATACCCGAAACTGAGTCGTTAACAGCAGCACTTAAACGGGCTCGATTGTGAAAAAAACTGTGCATATACTGATGAATTTTCGGAAAAATACGGAGTAAGAAAAAAACCGTAGCTATGATGGGCAACAGAACAAATGCTGTCAGCCGCCAACTAAGAACAAAAAGAAAAGTTCCCACTCCCAGGAGTGTAAGGATACTTTCTATTGTCAGAGGCATGAAATTTACCAGAAATTGCTGCAACTCGCCGCTGTCCTGATTAACTCGAGAAACGATTGAGCCTGTGGGATGCTTATCGTAAAAGGAAAGCGAAAGTTGCTGGAGTTTTGCATACAGAGCTGATCGCACATCGTACACGGTTTTGTGCCCTAAAACCCCGGAAAGCCTTGCCTGAAGAGCCGTAAAGAATTGCTGCCCGATATGTGCTCCAAGCAAAACAAGAACAACCGCGGTGAGCCAGTGAGCATTCGGATAATTTCCTGTTGGCCCCTTTGAAAATACGAAATCTATGAAGAGCTTACTTGTGTAGGGTGCGGCTAAGCCAAAACCGGTTGCTGCCAGCATGCATAATAACAGTAGAATAAGTTGTTTAGTGTAGGGCCGCGAGAACCGCATCACCCGAAATAAAACAGTTTTTTTCCTTTTAATCCCTGTCGTTTTTCCCCTTTTATCTGCATGGGTGTAAGCGTTAGGCTGGGCGAAGGTTTTTGTATCTGGTAATTCAAGGAAGGCCTGTATACTTTCTACTATTGTGGCGAAATCTTTATCTTTTTCGTTGGTCCATGAGATTATCCGATGCAACCGGCCATTTATAGAAGCTGAAAGCACACTGGAACCGATAAGGGGTTCTATGGTAAAAGTTTCTATCTGGGAGGTGGCAAGGTCTTTGAGTATCGCCAGCTGTCGCTTACTGTCGTATCCGACTGTGATTAGACGCTTCTCTGTCACGATCAGATAGCTGGAACCGAAATTTCCCTCAAGAGTTATGTCCGACTCATAAAATAGCCGTATGGGAGCGCCATGGTAGCGCTGATGCAAAAGCGATAAAATGCTGGGTGGTATTGAGCAAGTCGATAACGCCATATTTTTATAATACGTCTAAACTCTGTGCAAATTCAAGAAGCATCTAATTGGTTCGGATGAATGGATTTTGGGCCGATAACGGCTCGCAGGCTTTTCAGCTCAGATGTGAGCTGATCGAGCAAGAAATAGAAATTTCCGAATTAGAGAGAGGACAGATTCTGATGCCCCCTCTCTTAAGAACTTTCGGATACCAGGGTAAAAACATCTAGAAAGCATCAAAAGCAAGTGTTCTTTAACAAGTGCAAAATAAAATAATTCTGCATATATCCAAACGTTCATCCGGTCATAAAGCGCATCGTTTAGAGTGACGGCACCAGAACATCTTTGCCTAGATAGGGGCGAAGAATTTCTGGAATCTTTACGGATCCGTCGGATTGCTGAAATTGTTCAACTATAGCTGGAAGGAGTCGGCTAGTTGCCAATCCAGATGCATTTAACGTATGAAGAAACTCAAGTTTATTAGTACTTTTTCGTCTAAACCGAATATTTCCTCGACGGCTCTGATAATCTGCCGCGCAGGAGGCCGAACTAACCTCTTTGTATTCATTCATGCTTGGAATCCAGACCTCAATATCGTATGTTTTTGCCATTGAAGCGCTGCAATCTCGGGCGGCTAGTTTGGAAACCTGATAATGCAGACCAAGCCGCTGAACCAGCCGCTCTGCCTTGCCAATCATTTCTTCAAGTGCCGCTTCGGAGTCCTCCGGGCGGCAGTACTGAAATATTTCTACCTTATTGAATTGATGCCCTCTGATCATACCTCGCTCTTGTGTCCGGTAACTTCCCGCCTCTTTTCGGTAACACGGGGTATATGCAAACAGTTTTTGCGGCAGCTGATCCTCAGAAAGTATTTCATCTCGGTAGAAATTTATCAGCGCGGTCTCAGCGGTTGGAAGAAGAAAATGAGTGCTATTTTGATCCGCTTCTGATTTTAAATGGAAGACATCATCAGAAAACTTTGGGAACTGACCGGCGGTAAAACCACATTGGTGTATCAAAAGGTGAGGTGGTAAAATAAAAGTGTAACCATCCTTTAAATGTTCGTTAATAAAGTAGTTAAGCAGGGCCCATTCGAATTGGGCACCAATGCCCTTGTAAAGCCAGAAACCGCTTCCTCCCATTTTCACTCCGCGCTCGTAGTCGACCAGTCCGAGATTCGTGACCAAATCTACATGGTCCTTAGCAGCGAAATCGAATGAAGGCTTTTCGCCCCAGATCCTGATCACTGTATTGTTTTCTTTCCCACCCGCAACAACATCCTCGGCGGGTATATTGGGTAGAGATACAAGAAATGTCTGTACTTTTTCTTCAAGCAGCGAAACCAAAGATTCCAGCTCCTTAATCGAGGCCGAAACAGTTTTCATATCATCCAAAAGATGCTGGACATCCTTGCCTTGTTTCTTTAGGCGGGGAATCTCGCCGGAAACTGAATTCCTTTTTTGCTGTAAATCATTGAGATTGTTGATTGCTTGTCGTTTGTCTGTGTCCCATTGCATCAGCTCAGAAAAATCGACACTATCCATGCGCTTAAGAAGAGCTTTCCTGACCTGCTCGGGTTGTTCACGAATGAGTTTAATATCCAGCATGACTGACTTTGCTCCTTATTATTCTATATAGTAATTTCATCCAGTGTCACAACTTCAATAGCTGTTTGACTGAAAACGGACAAGCGAAAAATAATCTATCCTTCTTTCCATATCCAACCGCTGCTTAAAAGTTCTTTATTTTCCCTCATAGCTTTGTGTGAAATCGTTAAAATGCACTTTATTCATCAATAAGCTCTCAGCTGGGTGCGGGGTCTTATGTTCCGCGGGATGACCAACGGCGATGATTGATTCAACACGAATGTCGGTCGGAATGCCAAGATTTTCCCTTACGAACTCCTCAGATGATCGTCTAAAGTTGTGTTTTCGTTTTCTAATCTGAATCCAGCATGCACCCAGACCCATAGATTCGGCAGCTAATTGGACGATTGTGGAGGCAATAGAACAGTCTTCGACCCAAACATCCGATGCTTGCTCACTAGCGCACACAACGATACCAAGCGGTGCCTGAGCAAGAAAAGCTGATCCGTATTCTTTAGATGCGGATAAGGTGTTAAGAAGTGACTTATCGGTTACAATGATAAATTCCCACGGGCGAATATTGCGCGATGATGGGGAGCGCAGAAGGCATTCTACAAGAATATCGATTGTGGCGCTATCCACCAGTTTATCCTTAAAGACACGAACGGATCGTCTTTGGCGAAGAAGTGACAGCATTCATTTCCTCCAGTTCCGTACTGTTTCCGGTTAAAACTTTCCAGCACTGGAAAATAAATCGTTCAAACAAAAAATGCACATCGGCATGATTTTCAAATATTGTTGTAATTTGCAATACCTAAATCGTATATTACCTGTTCATTCCTTCAAGGGGAACCTGGGAGATCGTTAATTCCGGGGGTTATAAATCTAGAAGATAGAACTTTCTGTGACATTCTGCAGAGGTATGGATTTAAACAAAAAAAGTTTGGGAATCGTCACATTCAGATAGCTTATAAGGTTAGCCTCCAAAATTGGGTGCGAAGAAATATCGCGCTTTTTTGTTTTGCCTCTGTTTGAGGTGAGGGGTACCTGCGAGCAAAAGCCAAGGTTACTAAGAGTCACATGAGATACTCAGAGAATTTTAACAGAGCACACGCTAAGTCAGTAACAGATAGTTATTCAAAAATCACTGAGATCGATTCGCTGATAAAAATTCACGCTTCTGCTTTAGAGCAAGCGGGTGTTCATCTGCAGAGAAAACAGGAGATGCCCTACGGTACTCAATTTCGCGTGATTAGCGGCGAAAGGGAAGGGCTTATTAATATCTATTTTTCTCGTAAGAAGGGAATCAGCAAGGTCGATTGCTCCCAAAACGCGGTTTCGGAAATTGCAATCCGTGTTTTATCCGGCGAAAAGAACTGCGGCCACATAGATGATTCGGATGATTCCGGCGAGGAGCTTGGTTTTAATAAATGGATAGGTACCGATGAATCGGGGAAGGGCGACTTTTTTGGTCCTCTGGTCATAGCCGGATTCTTTGCAACAACAGAAATCAAACAAACTCTTTTGGAAAATGGGGTGGCAGACAGTAAGCAGCTGTCTGCTGTACAGATAAAAGAAATAGCTCAGTGGCTTTCGCGAGAATTTTCCGAACATATAGCCATTGTATCACCTCGTAATTCCAGATATAATGAATTGTATACCGGTTTCGGTAATCTGAATAAACTTCTGGCGTGGGGTCATGCTCGTTGTATAGAAAATCTTATGCAGAGCTGGCGGGATGCGCATAATGTGATTATTGAGGGGGTGGTGTCCGATCAGTTTGGTGATAAGAAGTATTTGGAAAATGCACTATCCGCTATGAAAAAGATCCGTTTGGTTCAAAGGCATAGAGGAGAGTCAAACGTAGCCGTTGCTGCGGCTTCAATAATTGCGCGCAATCATTTTGCCGCACAATGTGTGCGCATGGAACAGACTTATGGAATGAGGTTTCCACTGGGATGTTCCGGTCAGGTTAAGGCGGCGGCAAAGGAATTTGCAAATCGTTATGGAAAGCATCGTCTTTCCGAAGTAGCTAAAATTCACTTCAAAACTTATCAGGAGATTTAACGTGCCAGATTTAAAAAAAGCAAAGGCACTGAGAAAGAGCCGCAAATACGACAGGGCTCTTGAGTTGTACCAGGAGCTCTGGGGTAATGAACAGTCCAGTGATGTCGCGGCGGGTATAGTAAACTGTCTGCGTTCAATGGGACGTCTTGATGAGGCTGAATCGTTTGCCGATGATGCATTGGCGATAGATTCAGGGCCTGATGCCGCATGGCTGAAGACCGAAAAGGCTTGGACCTTGTATGTAAAATATGTTAAACCTGTTCAAATCGAAGATCGAGAGCAGTTTCTTCGTGCCGCTCGCGAGGTAATGAAACTGACTAACGATTTCCTTCCTCGAAAACTGACTGCATTTAAAGTTACCGATGTTTTATCGAAGGATGTTGAGCCCGACTGGCACTCGATTCGTCGCTGGCTCGAAGACATCCGCAGTGTTGAAACCGAACCGGTAAAGGTTGATCCGGGAAAAAAGATGTCGGATAAGAAGAAGTGGTTTTTCAAATACACTAAAGCTTTGGAGAAAATCGGTGAGTATGATCGCTGCCGAATCTATTGTGAGAAAGCTCAACGTGTATTCAAGAAGAATTTTTTCTTCCGCCACCGTGCCGCCAAATGTTCCGTTGCTCAAAAGAATTACAAACGTGCAATGGTCGAGTATGATGCATTGATCAACACAAAAGATGAATGGTACCTTCACTACGATTTGGCTGAGATTCACGCAGAACTTCAAGACTGGAATGCTGCTGAGCAGCACATTATTATCGCAATCGTTAAGTGTAAAGAAATGCAGCTTAAAATTAAGGCATATCTGGTTTGGGCCCAGATGCTGTTTCGTCTCCAGCCGGCGAACCTATGGATTCCTTTATACCTGTTTATACTTTTCAAACAGGCGCAAGGATGGCCGGTGCCCGAAGATGCGGAAAAGCTTCTGGAGGAATATCCTGTACCCAGTTCCGAAGATGAACCGGACCTGCCGCAGATGCTTCGTATAGCCGACAAGTTTTCTCGTAAACGCTATCGTCCATACATTCCCCAAAAAGTGGGAGCGATAAAAAATCTGAGAGAAAAATTCGGCTTTATAGCTGGTGATGACGGTGTCGACTACTTTTTTAGTATGACCAATTTAACCGGAAGAGTTGAATTAGGCACACGAGTAGTGTTCAATTCCAAACAAGCCTATGATCGAAAGAAAAAGCGTAAATCAGTGGAGGCAGTAGATATTCGGCTGTTTCGCTGACAATATTCTTCACGAAATCTAATTTGAAGGCTGCCTGCGTATGTGCCGGCAGCCTTTTTTTCGTTCACTTCGAAGTTAATTGATCGTTTCTTTGTTTTCTAAACATCATACATTCGAAAAATCTCACACTCTAATTTCCTGAGCATTTACTGCGACTGCTCGATTCAAATTCCCAAAGCGGTTAAGTTACTGTTTTTAGATCCTTGTATTTCAGCCCAATTGCCTGTATAATCATAGTTGTGTAAAGTGCAAACTGGTTTTGTCACTCCTGAATGATTGGAGCATAATTATGGCACTTTTAGGCTCTTACAAAGAAAAAGACAACTCATGGGAAAACGATAACTTCGTTAACTATAGTATTAATAGAAAACCAAAAGCACGCCCGTCCGAATCAGAAGAAAACATTGAAATGGCTCCATTTGGGGTAAAAAGGGAAGAATTCGAAACAATTCGCTCCAATGTATACTACCAGATACGAGCCGGGTTAAAAGAGCGGCTCAGGCGCAGAATAATCGAGGAGAATAGCATACCGATAAAGAATTCTGAAAAAGGAACCATTGAAAAAGATTTTCCGGGACAAATGCCTGAATCAAAAAATGATCTTCTGAAAAGAGAAGTGTTGTTAAAGCTACGTGAACGGATGCGGAATCGAATCGTGGAATATAACCGTAAAAAAATCGAGACAGAAGCCTTCGAATTGCTTGACAGAAATACTTCAAATGAAATGGATCTAAACGATAGTAGTATTCGCAGGGATGCTTTCAAATCCTTTTCTCAGGACCTGGACAATCAAAACTGTCTGGAAACAAGTGGCGGCTTTTCCACCATTGAAATAAAGGCTCAAGATTTTCGGATACACGGATATATAAATAAACAGTCCAACAAACGGGCGTTAAGTGAACATATAAGATCATCTGTATCAAAAGAGGAACTCAAAAATATACGGATTGCTATTCGCAAACAGTTGTACGATGAGATTCTGCTTCAAGTTAGCGAGGAGCTGCGAAGCATACTGGATCAGAAAATCGAGGAAATACTTGGAAATAATCAAAATAAAATTCCATTGAAAAAAATTCGTTCGAGAGATGTCTCAAGGAACTCAGAATATGAGCGGATCTGTGCCATCCTGGAGGCGGCGCGAGCAGCTGCTCTTGATAATGAAACCATGCATATGTTTAGCAATATGGTACTTGGTACTAAAGAGGGCATGAAGATACTAGTAGACTATCGCAAAAAGTCACAAATGAATACCACTAAGCTTGCGTCTTTGATAGAAGGTGTTAGCCGGTGTTTTGATTGCGGTGAGAATCAAATTAGCAGCTATATATCTAACCACTTGAGTTGAAATTAGAATCTCATCGACACTTCTTATCAATTGAGTATCGGTCCAAACGTTCTCATTTATGGACCTGGTAACCAGCGGTGATTTATTTTACAGATATGATACGTACATCAATTGGTCAAGATTCCCACCGTTTTGAAAAGGAAAATGTTTCCAAGCCTCTTATGCTTGGCGGTGTGCATATACCGAACTGTCCCGGTTTGGCCGGTAATAGTGATGCGGATGTTATTCTTCACGCAATTACAAATGCGGTATCCGGAATAAGTGGATGTAACATTCTTGGTGAGGTGAGCGACAAACTATGCCTTGAACAGAATATCACCGACAGTACAGTATATCTTCAACACGCGCTGAAAACTCTGGGTGAGTATAAAATTCGACATATCTCTATTTCCGTCGAATGCCGACGTCCCAAACTTTCACCTCACATAATCAGGATTAAAAAGAGAGTAGCAGATCTCCTTACGATAGATATCGATTCCGTGGGTCTGACAGCGACTAGTGGTGAAGGTCTGACTGCATTCGGGAGGGGAGAGGGGATCCAGGCTTTGGTGATCGCAACCGCACAGAAAGAATAGAATCGTTTGCTTGTGTTTGCTTTAGAACGAAGGATACTCGAAATTCAGGAAGATATTGGCGCGATCTCGTTATCTTGTTTTGTTTTCAGGGCTTTACAAGTATTTTAAAGCGTTTACGGCTTAATTCATCGTCATTTGGATTCAAGTATTCCACAAGGGCAATATAGGTTCCGCATATTACGCTTTTCCCCGCCGTGTTCTTTGTTTTCCACAGATAGCCCGTTTTTTCGGGGTCTTGCATAAATGCCGGAGAATTATTTACGCGACTATTTTCTAAACTTGCTATCACATTTCCTTTAAGCGAATAGATCTTCACAGCTTGAATATTCTTTCCCATTATTCGAACCGCATCATCACGAGCAACCGGGTTTGGAAACACTGACGGTTCATGGCTCTTTGTATCGGCATAATGCTGAACATTGAAATGCACGGAGGCTTCCAGTACATGTTCGGGATTCGTATTGGAGATCGTTACAAGTATCGTGTCGTAATGGAGCCAATTATGGATAACCTTATTGATTGCCGGCTTATGATCGGTGCTTATATCGATTATCGTATCCGGTCTGTCGCGGCTCAAAAGGATTGCCTTTACTCCCCAGGACGGGGTTTGATTTGTTTCGATGCTTATTGAAAGGCTTTCAGCCGCCTGCGGTTTCCTGACATGGGAGTAATACTCCATGCTGTATGGATCAATTGTTCGGACAATACTTTCGGAGGAATCGAGATTATAATGCCATTGTGGTAAAAGGTTCGCTTCTTCAATGAAAACCCCCATTTTCGCCCTACTGCCTGTGAAGTAACTTTCTGTAAAAAATGAACTCATAATATCAGACCATGACTTATTTGCCTTCAATGATGCTTTTTCGAGGAGCTGATGAAAAGAAAGAGGCTGCGAATAGCTGTACATGAACACATCACGGATAAACTCTATGGAAGGCTCATTGTCGTAAACAGTCTCGTATAGAAAAAGAGTGATGAGGCTGTTGTGGTATAATTCTTTTGTATCATTTAAAAAGGGGTACGAAGGATCGGAGAAGAAAACATCAACGTATTGGATATAGTCATTGATGGAATCGAACGCCAGTTCTTCCATGAGGACAGCCGTACCTTCCAGCCAGGTTAAAGGAAGATAGGCAGGACCGTTGTTTTCAATTCGAGTAAGCGAATATTGAATGGCATGAAAGAATTCATGCGCCGCAGTCACACGAACGGCCTTTTCAGGATGGGTTTCGTAATCAAATCCGTCTGTATCCCAACCATCCCATTCGTTGCGGATCGAGATTATGCTGCTGAAACCGTCTTTCCCATCGATTCTCCTCCAGGGATATGTTATGCCATAGTCACCATCCACCTGTTTTGAGATAACAACCTTGTAGCGATCCGAAAGATATCTGTATGTATTATATGGAGCAGGAGCGGGAAAGGAAAACCTTTCTACCTCCATCTGCCATGCGCTGTCAAATGCCCAGGCGACCTCATCGACATAGTCGGGTACTCCATTAGACCCCCATACTTTTCTTCGCCAATCATTTCGATATCCATAGCCGTATGAATCTTGCGGATCAACCGCGGAATCTCCTCTAAGGGTATAATAGATTTCGAAATTGCCGGAGGGGGAAACGTATGGGGTGAATGAATTGGGTATGTCGATGAACCGCTGGTATAGAGCGCGAAATGAAGCGCTTAAAGAGGACCAGTTGCGGGCAAGAAAGTGCATGTCCCTCTGGGTAAGCTTACGATGGTTGCTAATAGTAAAATCCGTTTTATTACCGATCTCCGCTTGAAGGAGCGGAGTTAGTGATCGCTCTATTTCTTTTATATGCTCTTGCAGGTATAACTCTTGGCGTGTGGAATTTCTTTCTTTGCCTCCAGAGTGCTGTGTCTTTGCTTCCAGGAGGTTCGGTACAAAGATACAGACCAAAATGATTAGGAGTATACTATTGAAAGAGACTTTCTCATCGTTTTCGGGTTTGTTGTTTTGTACCATTTGAGGTTGTACCATTTGAGATTAATGCGAATACAAAAACAGCGCTGCATTATTGTTTTTTTGGGATCCGGTCATTATAAAGAAAAAAAGCGGACTCACTAACGTGCGTCCGCCTTCAGGGAAGTAACAGCCCCTCAACTCTATTGCCGGTACTCGTAGGTTTTGGGGAAGCTAAGAGCAGCCGGACACACACAAGGGAGGTGCAGAGTGTCTCGGGTGTTGTACATTTGTTTATATCGGCTCTGCAAACAGAGCACTTTAATTTTTTCTCAGGCATTTTTGAAATCTTCTTCTATTTCCTTCAAAGACTGAAATTCTTCCGCGTAAAAATTGTAGATTTTTTTCGCATCATCCACATTTCCCGTCTGACGAGCCGCGTCCAGAAGATTCAGGTAGGTGTCGTTATTAGTTGGGTTAAGTTTGATCGATTCAAAAAACAGTGAAAAAGCATCTTTGTATCTCTGTTGATAATATGATATGATACCTAAGCCGTTGAATGTTTCGGCACTGGGACCTTCGGTATCGTTTATTGCGATATATTCGGCCATGGCTTCGTTTAGTTTTCCCTCTTCCAACAAAGCGTTTGCCTGTTCTATCCTGGGATTATAAACACCGACTTTCATGGCTCTTTCGGAGCTGTAGATCTCGTCTCCCTGTGTCTCTATACTTTCGGCCAGGATAGAAATTTCCTGAAGATCGGGGTTTTTGGAAAGCGCCTCTTTCAGGAAAGGAAGAACCTGATCGATTCTTCTAAGCTTAAGGCCGGCATCAAAGAAATTAACAAGTGCATCGGTGTAATCGGCTTTAATAGAACAGGCCAGTTTAAACATCGACCATGAATCTTCCCACGCCTTCTGAATCCAGGAAATGATCCCCATATCATTGTATGCGCGCCAGTTTTGAGGATCCTGCTCGACTACTTTTACCAGAATGCGTGCGGCGGCAGGGAGGTCTCCTTTGTTGATATACTCCTCGGCTTGTAGGTTTTCTTCAAGAAAACGCTCCTGATGCGACATTTCATTTTGTGTATCTTCACTCATGAAGGACCTTTCTTAGATTATGCCTTTGTCTTTATTTAATATGCATCTATTACATGATATTGTCAACTCTTGAGTTACAAACACTTTAAATGATTTTATCCGGTTTGTAAGAAACGATACTGATGAGTTAAGTTCGGTTTAGTCTGAGGTAGTGTGAACTTGCTTGATGTCTTGTTTTTTTGCGCCTGTTACAAAGTGTGCATATGCACAAATCTTTAATCGTAAATATTACGATTATCTACCTTCAATACTTTCTTTTGTTTACGCGTTTTAGGATATGAATATTAATGTTTTAGCCTAAAAACCGGAGTTATTTCAGTCCTGAGAAAAAGGCATCGATTGAACAAACACAATTTTGGCCAACGATCAGGTGTGGTTTTGAACCGTGTAGTACATTACTCTTCCAAAACTCCTAAAAAAGAAGCCTCAAGCTACTCATATGCGATTACTATGGAAGAATTAAGTATATTCATATTCGACCCGGGGAGGGAAATGATATTTGATATATGTTACTTTTTCAAATATTTAGCCAATGGAGAGGGAAAAATGATCAAACACGTAGTGATTTGGAAACTCAAGGAAACGGCTATGGGAGCAACCAAGTATGAAAACGCTCTGGCAATGAAAACGCGTCTGGAAGCCTTGAGTGAAAAAATACCTCAAATTATTTCCATCGAAGTCGGCATCAATATAACCGTTTCTGCAACAGCGGGAGATGTAGTTTTGATTTCCACCTTTGCCGACGACGAGGCCCTGGAGACCTATACGAATCATCCCGAGCATAAAAAAGTCGCGGACTTTGTATCTTCAGTTCGCCTGGAGCGTACAGTTGTGGACTATGTGGTGAATTAGGAAAGCAGAGTAGAACATTGCAGGTTCTGCTCCTTTATTTGAGTCTCATTTAGATGTGAATCGCCGGTTTTTGCAGTTAAATTACCGGAAATAGTTACCTGCGGCCAATCTATCATTCCAAGAGACCAAATAATCGTACTTATTATTCAGACATTACACTCCATTCTCCAAGCGGGAGCGGAGACAAATGGCTCTGCCGAATATTTTAATGCATGTCGTGGATTATCTCGAAAAATGACACGAGGTTTCCGGTTTATCCGATGTAGTTTCGTGTCGTTTCGGGTCGGTCTGTGCGTTCGGCTTGGGTTTCGAAAACCTCATGCCGGCTGGGGGAGGATTTGTTAACAGCCAACACTCTTTTGCATCAGAGATGCGGCATGCAGTAATTTTAGCCTCTGTTTTTTAGGAAATGTGTCTTTCAAGGAGAGAGAATGATGGGCAAAAATATCGTCCGGAAGATTATGGATTCACATATTGTAGAGGGTGAACCGGCAGCGGGTAAGGAAGTTGGTATTCGTATAGACCAGACTCTTACTCAAGATGCTACAGGGACAATGGCCTACCTTCAATTTGAAGCACTGGGCTTTGATCGGGTAAAAACCGAATTGTCGGTATCTTATGTCGATCACAACACGATTCAGGAAGGATTTGAAAACGCCGATGATCACCGATACCTTGAAACTGTGGCGCGCAAGTACGGGATCTTGTTTTCGAAACCGGGCAACGGTATATGCCATCAGGTGCATTTGGAACGATTTGGCCTTCCCGGCAAAACACTTCTGGGCAGCGATTCCCATACACCGACAAATGGGGGAATCGGCATGATTGCTATCGGAGCCGGGGGCTTAGATGTGGCGGTTGCGATGGGAGGCGGCCCATTCTACATGCCTTATCCCAAAGTGGTTAAAGTAGAATTGACCGGAAAGTTGCGCCCCTGGGTCGCCGCCAAGGATATCATTCTAAAAGTTCTTGAGATCCTTTCGACAAAAGGCAATGTGGGGACAATCATTGAATACGGTGGGGAAGGCGTTAAGACGCTTTCGGTTCCTCAACGTTCTACGGTTACCAATATGGGAGCGGAGCTGGGTGTAACTACATCTGTTTTCCCCTCGGATGAGATTACTCATGAGTTTTTAAAAGCTCAAAAGCGCGAAGAGGGATACGTACTTCTGGAAGCCGATGCTGATGCGGAGTATGATCGCGTGATAGAAATCGATCTTTCTACTCTTGAACCACGCGCGGCCTGTCCGCACTCTCCCGGTAATATCAAGACACTCAAAGAGCTGGGCGGAACTAAGGTTGATCAGGTACTAATCGGTTCGTGCACTAATTCCTCTTATCAGGATATAATGACTATTGCGGCTGCACTAAAAGGTAAAAAGGTCGCTCCGGGAGTTTCTTTCGGAGTATCGTGCGGCTCACGTCAGGTGCTTGAGATGGTCGGCAGAAACGGTGCCCTGGCCGACATTATAAGTGCAGGTGCCAGATTGCTTGAAAGCGCATGTGGTTTTTGTATCGGAAATTCCATGGCACCCAAAACGAATGCGGTTTCGGTCAGAACATCAAACCGTAACTTCTTTGGAAGAAGCGGTACTACGAGCGCTGATGTTTACCTTGTCTCACCCGAAGCAGCTGTCGCGGCCGCCTTGTCGGGGGAATTGATCGATCCAACCGAATACTTTGGAGCCAATGATTTCCCAGCAGTCGAGCAGCCCTCGGAATTTTTGATTGACGACTCGATGATTCTTCAACCATCCCGCAATCCGGCCGATATTACCGTTGAGCGCGGTCCCAATATAGGCAATCCGCCCGCAAGTGATGAATGTGCCGATACAATCGAAGGGGTTGCGACTATAAAGGTTGAAGACAAAATTACTACCGATCATATCATGCCGGCCGGAAGCCGTTTGAAATATCGATCCAACATACCAAAGTATGCCGACTTCGTTTTTGAGAGAACCGATCCGGACTTTGCCGGCAATGCTTTAGCAAACAAGGAAAAAGGCATAGCCAACATAATAGTTGCAGGAGAGTCTTACGGACAGGGATCATCACGCGAACACGCCGCGATATGCCCGATGTATCTGGGAGTCAAAATGGTTATAGCCAAATCGACCGAACGAATTCACAGGGCTAACCTCATCAATTTTGGCATAATCCCGGCAGCTTTCGCAAATCCCGCGGATTATGAAAAAATCAATCAAGGGGATGAACTTTCGGTTCAAGCGGTGCGAGAGGCGATACAAAAAGGGACCGATCTTTCCCTGCACAACAAAAGTAGCAAAGAGACTATCATGCTTAGGGTAGAAATTTCGGACCGGGAAAGAGAAATCCTTCTGGCCGGCGGGAAAATAAACGCCACTAAGAAGTAAACGATAAATCGATCGAAGAAAAATAGAGACCGATAAGGAGAGGGAGACACAGAGATGTTTGTGTCTCCCTCTCTGATTGTAGCCTTAATTATGCTTTTAGATTGAGTCAATGATTCGACAAAAGATCGCATTATAGTTTACTCTGATGTCTGAGACACACGGAGAGGTGGCCAAACAAAGCAACCGAGAGATCTACCCCTTTTCAAAAGCATTTTTTACCCCGGTGAGCAGCTCGGGGAGAAAGTAAGGTTTGCGGATGAAATTATAGCCGCTGACTTCTATCTGTCTTAATTGTGCTTTTTGGTCTGGGTATCCGCTGGTAAGAAGAACTTTTATAGATTGATTAATTTGTACAAATCGATTGATCAGATCAAATCCTGACATGTCGGGAAGAACAACATCCGACAATACCATGTCGAATTTATTCTCGTGCGCCGTAAATTTCTTTTGGGCTTCTTGTGCACTTCCAGCCGCGACTACCCTGTAGCCGTACTCGATCAAGGCTCGTCGTGCAAACTTGCGAACAGACTCTTCGTCTTCGATGAGCAAAATGCATTCACCATTTCCCATTAATCGCTCAAAATCATATTTTTTGTGTTCGCAACACTGATCTTTAACCCTGAAGCTTGGCAAAAAAATTGAAAATTCGGTTCCGCTATTCGGTTTGCTTTCGATTTGAATCCACCCTCCATGCTGTTTGATTATTCCATGAACAACCGATAATCCAAGGCCGGTTCCTTTTCCATTCTCCTTTGTGCTGAAAAATGGTTCGAATATTTTTGAGGTTATGGATGGATCCATCCCAGTGCCGGTGTCCTTGAACGTCAGACAAACCATTTCTCCCCCTCTAGCACCAGGGTAATTTCGGCACTCTTTTTCTTTAATCAAAACGTTTTCTACTCTTATCGTCAGCTTCCCCCCTCGGGGCATTGCATCCCTTGCATTTACCGCAAGATTAAGGATAACCTGTTCGAGCTGAGCCGGGTCAGCCTTTACCTGAGTCGGGGTGGGGGATGATTGTGAGTGAAGGGTTATATCCTCACCAATAAGATAGCGAAGCAGGCTCTGCATTTCTTCGACAATTCGGTTGAGATCCAGCACCTTTTTTTGAACAATTTTGCGCCTGCTGAATGCCAATAACTGTCGGGTTATAGCCGCCGCACGTCGAGCGGCACTGTGTATCTCATCGATATCATCACGAAACGGGCTGTCTACACCCATTCGTTTCATCACAAGATCGCTGTAGCCTGTTATTACCATCAGGAGATTATTGAAGTCGTGAGTTATACCTCCCGTTAAACGACCAACAGTTTCCATCTTTTGAGCCTGTATAAGCTGTGCCTGAATGTGTTGTTTTTCAGTTTCAGCCTGTCTGAGAAGTTTTTCCGACCTGCTCAGTGCCATTTCAACCTGAGTCGGTTCCGTAGCAATTGAGACAATAAAACAGCTTCCTTGCTCCTCTGTCGAACACCATTTTGAGGCATGAAGCATTGCAAACCGGCCCACTCCTGAGACTGTTTTCAGCCTGAAATTCTCTTTCCGGCTTGCAGGGTAATTTGGTGTATTTTCAAGAAAATCGGCAAAAATGTCGCGCTCTCCAAAGGCAACGATTTCCGCAAAACTACTTCCAACCAGATAATTGGAGGAGTCAGCCTCGAAAATGGTCCGGGCGCAGGGGGTGGCGTTTGTAATTATTAAATTGGAATCTAAAAACAGGATAGGAAAGGGACTTTCGGATAGAAAGGCTTTCAGGCGGTTTTCTTCCGAAGATGCAGATTCCATATCATTTTTACGGTTAGTCGCACCGTGTTCGCTATGAAAATTTGCGTCGTATTTTGATTGTGTGGCTTTTTTCAAGTACTCAGACCCTATAGGTAGTTTAGGATGTCGTTTAAACGATACGGGAATTCCGCGGAATCACATCCTGCCCTGCGGGAGGACAGCATCTGGTTCATCGATGGTACCTTTTCCCTGTTTTGCTCCCCAGTGCCGAAAAAGCCGGGGCCCTGCTTTGCACTGATAATTTCCCTTAATGTAGTATATCATCCTAAAAAGATTATTTCCAGCGCTTCTGCCGAATAAAATGAAAAAGGGTTGTCTCTCATGGAGAGACAACCCTTATCAACCACCGACTAAAATCGCGCTCAGGTATGTTTTACTTTCAGCTCGGGCAAAACTTTTTTCTTTAGAATATCTTCAACCACCGACTCCTGAGTAGCGCCTGCGAATGCACAGCCGGCACAGGAGCCCTCCAGGCGAATCAGCACCGTGTTACCTTTAACGTCTACAAGCGTGCAGTCTCCGCCGTCTTTTTGAAGGATTGGTCTTATTTCTTCGTCGAGTACTTTTCGTATCTTGTCGATTTTCTCCACTGTGGTCATGCCCGAATCGGCTGAGCCTGCTTTAGACGATGCCTGCCTCAGGGTTATCTTGTCCAGTATTTCCTCTATCTGTGGAATACATCCTCCGCATCCACCGCCGGCTTTTGTGTAGTTGGTGATCTCCTCTACAGTTGTAAGGCCATTTTCAATGATAGCCTTCTCTATTTCCCGGTCGGTAACGTTAAAGCAGGTACATACGACATGTCCCTCGTCTTCGGGCTCATGCGTAACCTTGCCCCCGCTTTTATAATATTGGACAGCCTTCTCAAGCGCCTCCTGCCCCATAACGCTGCAATGCATCTTTGCCGGGGGAAGACCTCCCAGAGCATCCGCAATATCTTTATTAGTGATCTTTGCTACTTCATCAATGGTCTTTCCCTTGCACAGTTCGGTGAGCATGCTGGATGATGCAATCGCACTCCCGCAACCGAAAGTCTTAAATTTTATATCCTCTATACGGCCGTTTTTATCCAGTTTGAAAGTCAACCGAAGCGCATCACCACATTTGATGTTGCCAACCTCACCAACTCCGTCCGGGTTTTCGACTTCACCAACATTTTTTGGGTGTAGATAATGCTCTCGCACCTTATCTGTATAATCCCACATACTTCAAGTCCCTCTCAATCTATATAGATAAAAGATCTTTTGCTTCAATATCGGAAATGTTCAACACGTTTACGAATGTTTGGGTAAAATTTCCCCGCATCTCTTCTTCGGAAGTGCCGTTTATCGGAATACGGCCGGCTGCCATGGTAGAGTGTCCTCCGCCGAACCCTCCCAGAGCCCGTGCTATTTGCTCCGCAAAACGCCCCGCCTGCTCTTCCTCCTTGGAACGCACCGAAAAAAACACCTGATTTTTAAACAGCCCCGAACATATCATCCATTCAACATTTTCCAGACAATGGAAAAAATCCGCAATTTCGGCGATATAATCGGGAGTTGATACCGTCCCTAAATGGGTATATCCCACCGTATCATACACTTGCATCGCTTCGGTTGCTCTGTGAAGCATCCGGAAATATTCGGCATCACGATCCGGCGACTCAATGTGTGAAAGAATCTTGTGGTCCATGATATCAAACAATACCTTATAACAGTCAAGATCCTCTGCGGAGGTATTTCGCGCCATATCGTTGGTATCTGTCTTGATTCCGTAAAAGAGAGCTGTGGCAAGCTTGGGAGTGATCTCACAGCCGGCGGCAAGAAGATACTGGGTTACCATCGTTGAGGTGGCGCCAAGATCCATGCGAATGTCATGGAAATATCCGGCATCTTTGGGCGGAGTATGAGGATGGTGATCAAGAACGGCATCTACACTGGTATTGGGCGGCAAAGATAGATTTCCTACCCCGGGAAAGGAGTCTACGAGAATGATCCGATCGAAATCCGACAACTCCACCAGCATGAAAGGAACTGTGTGGATGTTAAGAAATCGAATCATCGCGCGGTTTTCCGCTCTACCGACAAATCCTCCGAAAGATATGATTGAAGATTCTA
The DNA here is from genome assembly GCA_964586285.1 of uncultured Fibrobacterota bacterium. Taxonomy (GTDB): domain Bacteria; phylum Fibrobacterota; class Chitinivibrionia; order Chitinivibrionales; family CAYFVL01; genus CAZPHU01. Next base: position 67,003 of record CAZPHU010000002.1, read on the forward strand.
TTCCCCAGAAGTTGAGGAGATGAGATATTCCAAAAGCTGAAGCCAGACAGTCGGGGTCGGGATAATCATGGGTTATTATCAGGACTGACTTGCCTGGAATAATGCGCCGGTTAAGTTCGTTCAGTTTTTGAGTGTATATCTCTTTTAATGTCATATGTTTTCTGCTCGATCACTTGGCAGGGATGCGAGCGAATTGTGGATAGTAGTAAAAGTAAGCAATAATATATATTCATCGTACGAAAAACAATTCAGGCCCTAAAGAAATATAATTAATGAGAGAGTGTTTCCCGGTAGATAAAGATCAATGCGATACGCGATCATTTCAGATATACACGGCAATTTGATTGCCCTTGAGAGTGTCCTGGACGACATTCACCACCGAGGTGTGGATTCGATAATATGTCTTGGCGACATCGTCGGCTATTATCCCGATCCTACCCGATGTGTCGAGTTGGTACGTGAACACGCCACCTACTCGGTCGCGGGTAATCACGATTATGCGGCAATCGGGCGGCTGGATCATCGCAACTTTACCCTCTATGCTTATATGGCCATGGAGTGGACCAAAAAGCACCTAAGCGACGATGCGCGTAAGTATCTGTCGATGCTGCCTTTGAAAATAGAAATGGATGATATGTTTTTCACCCATTCAAGCCCCTCCAATCCGCAGGATTTCAGCCAGTATGTCTTTCCCGACAGCGATGAGGCGATATTCGAAGCTTTTAGCAGCCTGGTGCGAAAGGTCAATTTTATCGGACATACCCACTGGCCGTCAATAATGCTTCAGGATGACGATCGGATTATTCTGCATGGTGAAGATGTGATTCAAATCAACGGAAGTCATTATTACCTGATAAACGTCGGCAGCGTTGGTCAGCCCAGAAATTTCGACCCGCGATCCTGCTACGCTATCTATGATACCGATGAAAAAACCGTTCGACTCATAAGAGTGGAATACGACTACAAAATCACTCAGCAGAAAGTAATCGATGCCAATCTTCCCGGCTTTCTCGCCAATCGCTTGGCCAAGGGACGTTAGCCCGACGTGAATAACTTCAAAAACGCACTGGAAACCCAGTTTCTTCCTTTTGTCGAAAAGCCTCTGCGCTATCTGGGTAACGAACTCAACATAATCCACAAAGATCTTACAAAGTGCAGCTCACGGGGAGTGCTTTGCTTTCCCGATCTATACGATTTGGGCATGTCCCACTATGGTTCTCAAATTCTTTACCATATCGTTAACGGGCATGATCTCTGGGCGCTCTCCAGATGCTACCATCCGGCACCGGATGCTGAGACGCGAATGCGTGAAACCAATCTGCCGCTGTGGGATTTGGAGTACCTGCGGCCAATTAGAGAAGCCGACTGGATCGGATTTACCGTTCAGTATGAGCTTCAGTACACAAACATTCTAAACATGCTTGATTTGGCCCAAATTCCCTTACGCCATGGTAATCGCACCGAAAAAGACCCGATCGTTGTGGCCGGCGGTCCATGCATGATTAACCCCGAGCCTCTGGCGCCGTTTATAGATGCTTTTGTGATCGGCGACGGTGAAGAGGTGATAGAGACGCTCTGCCGGACAATGGAGCAGAGCAGGGAAGCCGGGCTGCACAGGGCGTTTACACTTGGCAAATTGGCCGAAATAGAAGGTGTATATGTTCCTTCCTCCGTTGAAACGCAAAGCCGGGGCGGGTTTATCGTACCGGTCGAGCAACACAAGCCGGTTAATGCGGCAAAGATTCCTCACCTTGACAGTAGATACTACCCGGAAAAACCGCTTGTGCCGATAATGAATGTGGTGCACGACAGACTGGCGGTGGAAGTGATGCGGGGATGTACACGTGGATGTCGCTACTGCTCCGCCGGAATGTATTATCGTCCGGTGCGTGAGCGGGACGCGGGGGATATTCTCTCTCATATAAGCAGCGGTGTAAAAAACACCGGACTTCGCGAGATTGGTCTGCTGAGCTTGTCTACGGCCGATTATTCGGGCTTGAACCAACTTTTGACCACGGCCGAATCTCTGCGCCATGAGAGTCATCTCAGTATATCCCTTCCCTCCACGCGCATAGATGCTCTGGATGAAAACCAGATACAGAAGCTCAACAAAGTGGTACCCGCATCATCCATGACGATTGCCCCTGAGGCGGGGAGTCAGCGCTTGCGCAACAGTATCAATAAAGATTTTTCGGAGGAGGCGATTCTTCAGGCCGTCGATACGCTTCTCCAAAACAATATTCAGACATTAAAGCTCTACTTCATGATCGGGTTACCGACTGAAGACAGTCCTGATATCGAAGAGATGATCGCGCTTGTAAAACGTATTGCCGATATGGCCCGAAAAAGGGGTAAACGCCGCACGGTAAATGTCGCGATAAGCCCCTTTTCTCCCAAACCGCAGACCCCATTTCAATGGGAGGCTATGGATACCCCCGAGCGGCTTCTCCAAAAGGGACGCCATATTAAATTCTCGTTGAAAAACCTGCGCAATGTGAGGGTAAGCTACCGGGATCCATACATGACTCTCCTTGAGACCGTCATGGCACGGGGTGACAGAGCGGTTGCCGATGTGATCGAGCGAGCATGGCAAAAAGGCGCACGTTTTGACGGATGGGATGAGCATTTCAATATCGACCGATGGCAGGAAGCTGCAACCGAAGCCGATTGTCCCTTAGATACTTACACAGGCGCGATTGCTGAATCGCAAAAGTTACCCTGGTCGTCCGTATCGATGGGAATACCGGAATCGTTTTTTCTTGAAGAGAAAAACAAGGCGATCATAAACGAAACAACACAAGATTGCAGAACTTTCGCGTGCACCGCATGTGGTGTTTGCGATATAGCTGCAATGGATATCAAAAAGCAGCACCATATAACCTCCGACACCCAACAGGTTGAAGCTTTCGGTAAAACGAGCCTCAGAAGTGCTGAAAAACCTTCCTTTTACCGTCTTTCTTATTGCAAGAAGGATCAGGCCCGCTTTGTTGCTCATCGGGATATGATAAACGCGATCGAGCGCGCATTCACCATGTCCAAAGTACCTCTTGCGTACAGCGAGGGGTTTCATCCACACCCCCGGTTGGGATTCGGTCCGCCGTTGTCTCTGGGAGTGGCGGGGGACAGCGAGATGATGGATGCCGTGTTGATACGGGAGTACCAGTGGGATCTCGATGGGATTAACCACTGGTTGCCTGAGGGGATTAGGATCACCGGAGTAAACCGGCTTGAGAAAAAGCCTGTATCGTTGAACGCGGACATCGTCGCGGGAAGATATGTGCTTACTCCGCCCGAAGGGCTCGTGGCGAAGTTAGCCGAGATTGTCGAGGGGGCACTCAAACAGGAAACCATCATTGTTCGGACGACCAAAAAAGGACAGGAGCTGCAGAAGGACATTCGCCATTTGATACACTCGATCGAGCCGATTGCCCAAAATCCAGACCACCCCGGTCAACTATCCTGCGTGGTATCGATGCTCCCGGGTAAAACCTGTCGGGTCGATGAGCTGGTGTCGGGATTATTTCCCGGATATTCGCCGGCACACTGTTATGTGCGAAGAAGCGTCTGTTACCGACGGGGTAGTGATGGATTGGAAGCTTTGGGAACGGCTCGTGACTAAACCGCTATAACAAAAAAATCTAGGTCTGTCACGGCCTGATGGCCGTGGCATGACTATTAACTCACATACTCACTATTTCCTGCAGCGTGTGACAACTTATGGACGAACTACAACATTCCGGATAGATTTGTACCAGTTCACACTTTGGGCATATGTGCTGATGCCTGCTCATGTACATATTCTCGCATGGCCCACTCAAAAATCATATGACATCGCATTTAACGTCGGAAAAGGGTGATACCGTAGTTAGTCTTGCTTGTCTACCGACATTCCTTACCCCCACAATTTCCGGTGAAGTCCGGTTGTTCGCTCTAATGTTTTGGATATCGTGCCGCGCAGGATGTCTTCACTTCCGATTATATCGACTCTGTTTTTCGCCCTGGTGATTGCGGTATACAAAAGTTCTCTGGTCAAAACGGGGGACTCTTTTGCGGGCAGTACAAGCATCACATGGTCAAACTCAGATCCCTGACTCTTATGAATTGTCATCGCGTAGGCGGTCTCGTGGGAGGGGAGTCGGGCGGGGGAGAGTGTACGATAGTTTCCGTCACTGGTGTGGAAAACAGCTGTGTACTCGCCGGTCATTTTGGCGGTGATTATTCCGACATCGCCGTTGAACAGATTGACACTGTAATCATTACGGGTGATCATTACCGGCTTTCCTTCGTACCAGATCGAGTCTCCGTGAATAAGCCTCTTCTGAAAAAGCATACGCTCCAAAGCGGCATTGATGGCCGTCACGCCCGAAGGGCCGTTGCGCAATGCGCAGAGGATGCGAAAGGTATTCAATGCGTCAAACTGCTCATCGACGGTCGCCGCGTTGAACAGCGCCTCGTAATAGGGCATGACGGTTTGGATGAATGCCCTGGTGGAATCCTCCCCGGTGTCGAAATCGAAACGGTTGATCAGGTGGTGCTTGGAATCGCAAAGCGTATCAAGCGCGTTTTGGGAGTTTCCGACGCGAACGGCTGCGCTCAGACATGCGATATCTTCATTGAAGCGAAAGACTTTCCGAAGCTCGATCAGGCAATCGGAGAGGGGATGAGCCGATTCATCCGACGGGATAACCAGTTCTGTTGTCTGGTTCACAAACTGGGCGAAATCGGGAGTAAACCGGGAGACTTCCCGGTCGGGACAGAGGTCTCCGAGAATCGCCCCCGGTTCGACGGATGCCAGCTGGAAGCGGTCGCCTAACAGAATCAGCCTGCAGTGCGAAGGAGTGGCCTCCAGAAGCTGGTGCATGAGTGTGATGTCAATCATGGATGCCTCATCGATAACGATAACATCCGCGGGAATGGGGTTTTCCGCAGTGTATCGAAAGCCGCCTGCTCCCGCTCCCAGGAGTCTGTGTATCGTAGTGGCTTCCGTTGGTAAAGGAAGATCGCAGGCGCTTTTGTCGGCGGCGTTTTGCAGCGATTCGTGCAGTCTGTTGGCGGCTTTACCGGTTGGTGCGGCGCAGGCTATACGCAGCGTCTCGGGAGTCTTGAGGCTGATGAGTACCTGCAGTATGCCGGCCGCCGTGGTGGTTTTACCGGTCCCCGGTCCGCCGGTGACCACGCAAAGCGATCGGCTTGCAGCGGATACCGCTGCTACTTTTTGCCACAGAAGTTGATCTCCGGGGCCAAACAGCCGATCCAGCAGAGAGCATAGCGGTCGACTTGAGGGGATCGGATTGTGCTCGGCTTTCTGAAGGAGAATCTCGGCTATTCGCTGCTCCGCAAGCCAGAAACGGTAGAGATATAAAAGAGAACCGTCCAGGATTAAGGGCTGATAATCACCCGGCGCACCCACGATATCGTACTGTTTGAGCTTCTCCAGCCACTGTTGCGTATCCGGCAGATCGGCGGGCGCGTTTTCGGGCATCACGGAACCAATGAAATTATTCAGGTTCAAACACACATGACCGTCGTTGCCTGCCTTGGATGCCAGGGCGGCGGCATGGAAAAGTTCTTCGGAATCGGTTTGAGCCAGCCTGCATATGAAACGGCCGAAATGTTTGTCTATGGCGGACAGAAAATCCGCCGATTTTTGATTCGGTCTAATGCTTGTCATAAGAGTAATTCCCGCCGTAAAGAATTGATGCTTTGTCCGGGTGGTTTATCGAAGAAAATGCCGGTTTGCATTCCCTGAGAAGGTGAAATACCTCTTAGAAAAAGATAAAGCACGCCGCCGAAATCACGCTCGTAGTCATAGCCTTTTATACGGTGCGCGAGATATCGATCGAGTGCCAGAGTGTAAAGATAATACTGGAGGAAATAGTATTCTTCCGTTATCGCATGCGCCAGATGATCGTGTGTGTAGTCATCATAGGTGTATCCAAGGAAATTGGATTTCCAGTCAAGAAGGTAATACCGACCCTCGCATGATAAAACCATATCGATAAACCCGTGCATATACCCGCTTGTCGGCTGGAAATCGAGTCTTTCGATTGCCTGGGGATAGCTGTTTGGAATGGCGCCCGCATTTCGGGAAAGTATCGATGATAGTGTATCTGCGGATATGTTATGTATCGGATAGTAAAATTCCAGCTCGTTGAGACGTACATCCGGTGTTACCGAGGAGAGATGAAACGAATGCCCTTCGGTTGAAATGCGAACCGAACGGATGGAATGCAGCAGCTTCTGTATTACCGGATGCCACAGTTGATCAAAGCCGTGCTGTTTTAGTTTGCCGGCAATAAGCTCGTCATCCGCGTCCCTGTCTTCGACGGAAAAATCGGCATGTTCAAGAAGCGAGTGGAAAAACGTACCGGCGCGTGCTCCGCGGGGAAAGGTGAACAGGGATCTCACCTGCTCGCCTTGATTATCCAGCGTCGGCGCAACCGAAAGAAACGGTAACGATAGAGTATCTTGATCGTAGTCCACCCCGTGATCATCACCGGCTGTCTTGCGGGTCAATGCCGTAAAGCTGGTGAGTCTGGAGCAGGGCACCTCCTTTCGTGACATGCGACGACAAAACAGCAGCTCCATCGAACTGCTTTGCGGTGTCAGACGAGGCACTTGCGGCACTTGCTCTATCTCAGTTACCGCAATCGTTTTTTCTGACATCCCGGCACGTGCCCGAATGTCTTCCAGACGCTGCCGGTCCCCAAGCGATCCGACATGTTTCTCCAGTGCCGCGACAAAATCAGCCTCGTCTGCTTTGAGGCTGCCACGATGGAAGATGTATGCCGGAGCGGCGCTGTCGGCAAGGTTGAACCGTCCCCACACCATGTAGCACCGGCATCGGGCGCGGGTAAGTGCGACATAGAACAGACGAATGTTTTCGGCCAGCTGCTCCTGTTTTGCGACGGCGCTGTTTTGGTCGAATTGCGCAGATCCCATGTCACAGCACTGGCGCAGGTTTTCATCATGAAACAGTATCATATCGTCTTTTGAAAAGCTTGAGCGCCACAGAAAAGGACAGAAAACAATCGGATACTCCAATCCTTTGGAGGAATGGATGGTCACCAGCTGAACAGCATCATCATCACTTTCAAGCCGCAACTCGTGCTCGGTCAATCGGGGAGAAGACTCGTCGCATTGGGTGCCCAGCCACTGGATAAGCTGCGGCATATTCATATGCTGATAGACCGATGCCTGCTGAAGAAGCTCTATCAGGTGAAGCAGGTTGGTCAGTCTTCGTTCACCGTCCGAGAAACTTAACAGTCGTTTTCGGATCTGGTATTGGTGAAGGCAGCGGGTGATCATCGAAATGAAACTTTTTTTCCTCCAGTTGTCATGAAGGATTCTGAATTCGTTCAGCACCTTTTCAAACTTTTGCTCCGAATTCATACAGGCGAGAATCTGTTCCCCTTTGTAGCCGATCAGAGAGGTAGCCAGGGCGGTTCGAATACGTCTGCCGTCATACGGCGCGGCGATGGCGGAGAGGAGTCTGAGCAGGTCGTGCGCCTCGTCGGTATCAAACACGTTGCCGGCACTTTGCAGCACCGCCGGGATATTGGCCTGGGCAAGCACCTCTTTTATCATGCGAGCCTCTTCCTTTGCGCTAACCAAAACGGCAATATCGCCGGGTTTTAACTCCCGTTCTCCGAGGCGTGCCTTGCCCTGTTGCGCCAGTATGAGCAACCTCCCGATCTCGGCCGCCACTGTTTTTATGATCAGCGGTTTTGCATTGGTTTTTCCGATAGGGCGCCCTCGATAGGAGAAACGCTCGCTTGAAAAATACCAGAGGTGAAACGGCTTATTCTCTTCATTGTCAATGATTAAGCGTGCCTTGTGCGTTTTGTCGGGTGCGGATACCGGTTCGAAAGGAATATCCCGGTCGTAAATAAAGGGAGCCTGCGCACCGGAGAAAATTGTGTTTACGGCATCAATCAACCCCGGTTCGGATCGATAGTTTGTTCCCAGCGTAAATCGCCCGCCGGCTTGGCGGGCGGCCAGCATGTACGTAAAAATATCGGCGCCGCGGAAACTGTAGATCGCCTGTTTGGGATCGCCAATGAGATACAGGGGACGGTTTTGTCCGGCGAAAAGTGCGTTAAAAATCGCATATTGTATACTGTCGGTATCCTGAAATTCATCGATCAAGGCCGCACGGTATCGTGACTGTACGGTTTGAATGACCTGGTGCTTGCGGGAGCCATGCAGCGCAGAAAGCATGAGGATAAGCAGATCATCAAAGGTATGTATGTTTTTGCGCTGTTTTTCACGCTCCAGTCGCTTGCGAATGTAGGGGACCGCTTTTAATCTTAATGACAGAAGCTGACGGTCAAGCTGCTCGATAAGGCGGGCCGACACATCCGAGAGTTGTTGCGCGAGATCGAAAAAGTCGTGTTTCGGAGGGTTTCCGTTCTTACTCTCCGCCGATAATGCGGCATGCGTAAACCGGTCGAATTTCTCGAAAAGATCGGGATCCGCCGTTGTCCGTGAAAAGAAGTGATCGGCGGTGCGGAAAAGCCCCAAAAGCGTCCTCTTCTGATATTTACGCCGCGAGAGATCGGGCCAGGTGAGAAGGATCGTCTGTATCTGTTCTTTCTCCTTCCGCCAACACTGTTGCGCCTCGACGTATGCCCGGATGAAATCATCCTCAAACGATATTTCATTATCTTCGGGCAACTCAGGCAAAAAAGAGACATGCGGCTGCCCCACCAGTGTTTTGGCCAGTGAGACAAATGTATCGATATCATATGACTTTTTAAGCATGTACTGAATAAGCAGGGGAGATGCGCCGTAGAAGGTGTCGCGCCAGAAATCCTGAACGGCCGCCAAAAGCAGCCCCTGAGCATCGGTGTGAAGCTCGGTGTCAAAGCGTACCCCGGTTTCGAATGCATGTTCCTGAAGGATTCTTTGACAGAAACCATGGATGGTAAATATTGCTGCCTGGTCAAAGGAGCGCAACGCGGTCTCCAGAAGGCCGGTTATCTCTTGCGGCGGTGCGAGGCTGAGCAGATGCCGGGTGATCTCATCACACTGCTCGGGGTCGACAGGCGTTGTCAGAAGAGAATGGATGAGACCGCGAATACGGCCGCGAAGCTCTTCGGTTGCGGCTTCAGTAAACGTAACCACCAGAATTGATTCTACCGGGAGACGACGTTCGAGAAGCAGACGTACATAAAGGTAACTGATCGTGTATGTCTTGCCGGTTCCGGCGCTGGCTTCAATCAGATTGGTTCCGGAAAGCGGACAGGTGGTCAGATCAAGCAGATTCATTGCGGCAATCCTCCTTCCCGTTCACAATCATAGAGTGGCTCGAAAATACTCATCGCCAGTGCTCCGAAATCCTTATCGAGCGGAACATGCTCTCCAAAGTAAAGCGAGTGATAGACATCTTCACACTCACCGCGAATAAATCCTCCGCCCTGCCACGCGGTAAGCGCTTTCTCCAAAGCTTCACGGGTATGTAGCCTCCGGATCAGGATGTTTTCGGCATAGGCGTGAGAACTTTCCGCAAAAAAGTGTAATCCTTGATGCATACCCAAACGATACAGCTCTACCATTTCGTCCAGAAGACCGCGCGCGTTGTCGATCGGGTCGTAAAACAGAATTTTTTCGAATTCCCGTTTCTCCCACTTTTTTTTATCGGTGCCTATATGCATCGAAATCCGGGGAAGCGTCGGATCGTCGGCCGCGTTCAGTACAATATGTCTTATCCATGAGTCGATTCTGTCTTTGGGTTTGATCTGCGCATAACGATATCGTAGATGGAACCGGGAAGTGAGTTGACTGAGGCGCCCGTGTAGCGTATAGCCATTGGTTTTGATACTGATATCCGCGTATCTTCCGGCGTCCCCGGGAGCGGCAACGCGAATGATCTGAGCGACCCGGGCGACATTAACCACCAGACGGTCGAAATGGCAGCTTCCGATCGTACCGTGGGGAAGTACCCCCATGCCTTTCACGACATCATGCAGCCGGTCGGCGCCGGCCCCCTGAAGTGCTTTACTTAGAAGAAACTGCTCCAACGTGTATTTATCCAGACCCTCCAGCGCAAACGGTTCCTCCGATTCGATCACGGTGTTGTCGATCTCGAGTCGAAGGCCGAATTTGTTGCGAAGAAACGCTCTGATCGGATGTCGGAAAAAATTGCACAAATCATCGATCGATATTTCCAGTTTTGTTCTATCCAGTACGATCGGAGAGACGCCGGAAAGAAACTTCGTGCGTCTCAGGCTTTGAAGCCGTGAGGTTGCCGCTTCGTAATTATCGGGGGAGTAGCTGAAAAGGCGCGCTTTTTCGGTAAGAGCATCACCGCCGAAGTAAAGGGAGCTAAACGGGTGAAGCGGATGGCGAACCAGAAGCATTTCGCCCACAGTCGCAAAATTCTTCGATGCCGGTTTATAGAACCGGTTGCAGTAGTCTATCAGTTCGCTGAGGACCACCGACGGAGGAATATCGCTGTTGTCGTCGGCGTTGCGTCCGGTGAAGCTTAGATACAGCATGTCGCGAGCCGATAATAATGTCTCCAGAAACAGATACCGGTCATCTTTACGAAGGCTCCTGTCTCCGGGACGAGGGTAGCGAACAGTCAAATCAAACTGAGGTTTCTTGTCGATTCGCGGATACGACCGGTCGTTGAGTCCGAGCAGACACACGACCCGAAACGGAATACTGCGCATCGGAAGCATCGAACAAAATGTCACACCGCCGCCCAGAAAGCCGCTTCCTGGCATCGGAGCGGTAAGCACGGAGTCAATCTGTTGACGAATAACCTCCAGGGAAATTTCTCCGTCAAATCCCGCTGCCGTCTGTTGAATGGCCAGATCGGCAAGAACTGTCGTAAGCAGTGTGGCGGACCGGTCCCGCTCCGGTCCACCAAAAAACCTGTCCAGAATAGAGAGGAGTCTTTGTGACCACTCAGACAAGGTATAATTGCCGGAAAGCTCGTTTTTGGTACGGAAGAGCGTTTCCAAAAACTCCACCAGGTTTCCAAGCGCGACCGCGTTAGCGGATGTTATACGGCCGGCAGGCAGAATATCCTTCACAAGCCGCTCATCACCGTCTCCCATCGCATAGCCCAGAAGCAATCTGTCGACGCCGGCTCGCCAGCTGTTTTCCTGAGTCGGCGCAACACCCTCCTGTTTGCGATGGTCACCGTCTATTCCCCACCGTATGCGTGTGTCTTCGATCCACTGACGAAAAACTTCCATGTCTCCCGAAGATATGGAGAATGACTCCTGAACAGCGGGGGATTCAAGCAGGGCAAGGACATCGGGAGCGGTGACCGGACTATGCACAAGGTCCAGAAGGAGTGCAAAATCATCCACAACGCGCTGCCGGGTGCGTATGGGGCGATCGGCCAGGCTAAACGGTATGGACGGTATAGTTTTCTGCTCGGCTTCAAACACCGCCTGAATAAATGGCGCGTAGGTTTCGATATCCGGTGTCATCACTACGATATCGGAAGGACTGAGCGACGGATCTTCATCCAAAAATCGCAGAACATGATCATGCAACACCTCGACTTCCCGCATCGCGCTGTAGCAAGAATGTATCTGCACGGAACGGTCCTCAGAGGATATGCTTCTTTTGGCACCAGGAACATCGAGAATAAGCAGATCGTGTTGAATATGTTCCAGAAGCGTTTGCGGATCTTTTTCGGTGAAGATCGGCTGTTCCTGACAGTCAAGATTATGCAGTGCACTCAGAAATTCTCTTCCATGATCGCCAAGAGAAGCAAGCAGGGGATTGCCCGACTCCATATGCATGTCGGCGAGACTGTGTTTCTTTCCCCGGCGGGAGCGGCTTGTTTTGCGGGAAAGTTTTCTCTCCGAAACGATATCATCCCAAAACTCTCTGCACGGATTGAGCACAAACAGTCGTATGTCGATTTTGGAAGACAGTGCCGCAAATATATCAAGATGAAATCGAGGCAGAGAGGAGATCCCGAAGATATGAATCCGGGCGGGGATGGAGCCCGGCGAAAAATTTTCGTCTTCGAGCGCCTCGTACAGTTTATTACGCAGCTTTACCCGGTGCGGGACAGGCGCGTCGTGTTGCAGCATGTTCCAAAGAATTGCCTGCCATTGCTCGTCGGGCTCGTCACCGACGCGCTGCGATTCCCATGCCTCAATCAGATCGGGACGAAATACCGCGTACTGATCGAACGTGTCGGCGATTCTTCGGGCAAGCTGATACTGCTTTATGTGAGAGGAATCCTCTGATATATATGTCTTAATCGGTTCAAACTGCCGGTTATCCGGAAGTCTCATCATCAAATCATAAAGTCGCCAGGTAAGAATGTCCCTGTCCATGGGTGAGCGCTCGGGAATGCCGGGGAACAATGCCTCGAAAAGAGCCCCGATCAGCGCATTTGGAAAAGGGAAGCGGATATTTGCGCATATACCCAGAATTTTCGAGAGCGACAGTGAGATATAGCGCTGCATTCCCCGGCTCTCAACCACGACCGTTTCCGGTTCCAGCGGTTTGGCGGGGGAAAAGGAGATTTCGCGGGCGAGCGTTTCAATCAGATTTTCCAGGCGGTTACTTGTATATAGTTGCATGAGTTGGATTTACATTCACTTGAAATTTAAAAAGCAGTGGTTTCGATGTCTGATACCTGTCCCCCTTCCTCTCTCGCTGAGGCGGGGAAGGTATTAAAGATAAAACACGCGTTTCTTGTCGATTGTATCCAAGTGATACTTCTTCATTCTTGATTCATGATTCATGTTTCCTGATTCCAGTATACTTCATACTTCTCCTTCAGAGTACCCGCAAATACAAATTTTTGTTATAAAAAGATAAATACGCGCGCACTCGAAAGAAATTTCACTCTCCTTTTTTGCCGCAAAATCTACTTTGCCACCTTTTTCCCATTTTCACGCATGTTGTTTGCAGTCATATCATACGGAAGACTCCATGTGCGTCAAGTCACGTTTTGTCGCACGATTCGGCTACCTGTTACTGTTTCCTGATTACTCGATCCCCGATCCACCGGTTAAGCCGGAATGGAGGTAGAGAATGCTTTTGAATAATAATTTGAAATCGATTAGCGGTTCATTTTTCGGTTGCATTTTGGTATACGGTTGGGCGGTTTTACTACACGGAATGACAATAAAAGAGGATGGGTTGGGACCGGTTAGGTTAGGGATGAGGTATGAAGAGCAGCTTGAAGAACTTCAGTGGGGAGAGCCCGATCAGGAGTTTATGAGTGATGATCAGGTGGTGCTGGTGTATGAATCGCGGGGAGTCACCTTTGTTTATCAGGTGGATAAAACTAACGGTGATATAACCGAGGCCGTCAACAGCAGCATTCTTACGGAGGTTATAATTACATCGTCGATATTTTCGGATGATGAGGAAAGGGTAATAGGGCATCCCTGCGCAAACGACTCGCAAACCTGTTCTCAAAAGTTATCGGGGGTATGCTTTGAGTGCGCCGATGATGGATACATTTCCAAAGTTAGAATTAGAAGAGATACTGTTAATGACGAGGGTTGAATTTTTTTTCAACAAGGGGCCGTTTGGTGTTGATTTCAGGCGATTTGAGCGATTTTGAATATCTATCCCATATTTCGCTGTATGGAATCGAAATCGAGCGGCTCCTGAGCACAATTAAGCAGATCCTAAAAGCAGATCCTGACAGGTGAGCGAGCTAATGTAAGCTGCTTAGCAGGTTGCACAGGCGGGGAAAAATGAGTTTTTAGGTAAACCATTTCATGCTGCACTCGGAACAGGAACGGACTGTGACACCGATGTAGAAAATCCTCTCCAGGAAATTTTTCCTGTACACGAATATGTTTTTGGATTTGCACCGAGGACAGCAGGTTTCCAGAGCCTTTTTTTCTTTTTCCCTGCGCTCGTCTTCTTTGCGATGGAAATCATCGACGATAGGTTTGGCTTTATCGGAATCTTTTTTTGAGATTTGCACCTGATGGAACATCAGGCCCCCAAGAAAGCGGGGAAGTCCCTGTCGTTTGGCAACCGCATGTATTTGGTTTTTTTCCAGAAGCTCCTTGAGTTCGAATGCTTCATCGCGG
>CAZPHU010000003.1:0-80783 GCA_964586285.1 uncultured Fibrobacterota bacterium
CCACCCCCTCTTCTTTACCAATCAGCCCGCCAGGGCTGATTGGGGCACCGGTTACACAATTGCTTTCACTTTTTAACATATGTATACTGTGTATACACGTATTTTTGTATAGAATGTGTGAACATTGTTTCGTGACGGGATCGATTCAATCTTTAAACGGGAGTCTATGGATGGATATCCGCGAAATACTTAAGAAGGAAGGCATTTCCGAGCAAAATGCCCTTCGAGATCAAGCAATCATGGTCGCCATGTCCAAAATATCACATTTTGAAGCAATATGTCACAAGTTTGAACAAAAATATGGCGAGGATTTTCAGCACTTCAAAAGGGCAAATGATCGGAAAAAAGAAACCGAAGATTTTAAGATGGAAGATGACCTTCTGGATTGGGAATTTGCCGACTCTTCGCTGAAATGGTGGAAAAATGCCATCCGAGAGACTCGCAGTGCCGCTTATGATACTTGAAGATTTTTCCTCTATTATTGGTTCGTACTCATAGCGTTACATATTGATAAAAGCCCCGAGGATACATGATTTCACATTGACCATTTTGCAGAGTCGATATACTCAACCGACACGTGTTCCGGGGGATTGGGGTAATTAATGGCCTTGGCCAAAGTTATAACTGATTTTGTAAGTTCTTCAGGGTTTTCTATAGAATTCATTACACGCACCCATACGAAATACTCAGGCGAATTTGGTGTCAGTTTCATTACCTCTCCAACTTCTCTACTTCGCATATCACCGTTGCTTAATTACTTCGCCTAAGCGGATTTCCTTTTTTTCCAAGTCTATCCCTATCATGTAACCATTCTTCATTTCGGAATGCTCAATGTAGTTATGACGATCAGTCATGCAAATGGACTATGATGCGCGCAGTGGATGTAGAATGGTGTTGCTGGACGGGATCCGCCTGGATGCTTAGAACATGGATCCCCGTCCCGCTGAAGCGGGACTGGGATGACAATGGGAGAGTTGTCGCATGCGATGATAAGTGCCTGGTCTATCAGAGCCCATCTGCAATCACACGAATCACCGTTCAGACGATTCGTTGCCCAATCAGCCCTTCGGGGCTGATTGGGTGGAGGGTGTTTTTTTGTTTCTGTACCCGGGGCGATGCCCCTCCAGGGCTGAGATGAAAGTCCGGCGGTTATGGTTTGAGATTCCGGCGTTTCTCTTGTTTGGTTATGCGTTTTGCGAAAGGCAGGACGGAGGGTAAAAGCCGAAACAACGTGAGGCTTTTAGTACCTGAAGGACGAATGAGCCCGGTTGTTTCCGGGTGAAATGAGGAATGAAGGTACCGGGTCGCGCGAAGCGCGAGAGCCCGGAGGAGGCCCGGTTCCGCGAAGCGGAATTCGCCCAAATGTTTACCTTGTCTCTCCGGTCCTGCGAAGCGGGATTCGCCCAGATGCTTACCTTGTCTCTCCGGTCCTGCGAAGCGGGATTCGCCCGGATGGTTACCTTGTCTCTCCGGTCCTGCGAAGCGGGATTCGCCCGGATGTTTTAAAAAACCTTTTTAAAAGGATAAATCGGCGTCCCATCACATAATCACACGACTCTTTTTCAAATATAAGAGAATTGTTAGCATATGCGACCGACTCCATACTCTTCGCATTCGGCGCATACTTTCCTTACCCATTTCTAACATTCGACAAACATTGAGCTTACAATTCAAACATAATTTTGTTATTCCTTTGAGATATTTTTTCGAAAGTAGTTGTCAGAAAATAAGGAGATCTAAATGAAGCTGGCATGTAGTCGGATTTTAAAAGCCGGCATTGTACTGCTGGTACCGGCCTCGTTTTTGTTTGCTCAGCAAGAGGACATAAAGGCTGAAATTACGCGTATTCGCAAGGAGCTGATGCAGGTTCAGGAAGAGCGTGAACGTGTCATTGAGGAGAAAAAAAAGGATGTGGAAGATTTTGAAGCGTATCGCAAACGCATGCGCTCCCGTATGCGGGCCGTTCGTCTTGAAACTGATTCGATAGGAAAGGAAATTGTAGCTTATAAATTCAAAAACGATTCGGTTGCGTCCCTCATAAATGCACAAAAGTCGAGAAAACAACATTTTGATATCCTTCAGGAATCACTTCGAAAAGAACTTTTACAATCCGCCGATCGTGTACTAAAAATTGCTCATACCTATCCTCCCAGTGCCGGCGATAAATCAATTTCAGCAAGCAAACTTTTGCAAAATGACATATCCACCAAGAGTGTCGATAACATAGAAGCTGTAAATCGATTGTTTCAAATCGTTCGAGACATGCAGGATGCTTCGGGTGTTATTCAGATAGTGCAGGGGACATCGCCATTACCGGAAATCAGAGGAACAACTTATCGTCTACGTCTGGGGTCAATGTTTGAAGCTGTTGTCAATGCTGAGGGCACTAAAGCTGCGCTTTGGACCGGGAAAACCGATGACGGTGATTTGAATTGGACACTTATCGATGATCCGGTTACCGCCAACCAGATTCTCAAGGCGGTCAACGTTCGGGAAGGGAAAGAAGTTCCAGAGCTTGTTGAGTTACCACTTCAGCACGTGAATGTGCTTAAAGATAAAGGTACTGCGGTATTGAAAGAGGAGAGTTCTAAATAATGAAGAAATCAATTTGTCTATCTATTGCAGTAACAATGCTTTTGTCTTTTGTTAACTTCGGCGCCCCAAAGTCGACTATTGATGCTCAACAGCGTGAACTCGCGGTCCTGAAAAGTTATCTTCAGAACGCACGGGATTCGCTTCAGTATGAAATTACAGAGCGCTGGCGTCTTAAGCAAAGATTCGTAGAACAACGTGAAATTGACAAGGAAAAACTTGTCGAATTACGGGAAAATCAGGAAAGGTCCTTTACCGAACTGGCTCAGGCTAAAGAAGAGTTCTACGCTCGTCAGCGGGTACTTGAGGACGAGAAAAAGGCAGTCCAGTCTACGGCGGAGCAGTGGGAATATGTTACGACCTCTTTTAACGAAATCTTCCAGAAAGAATCTGAAAGCCTTGATGAAGCAATGCCTCTTGGATTAGAAACTCGAAGAGAGAGACTGGAAGAACTTCGGCGCATATACCGTTCAAATAAAAATCCTAAAAGTATTTTGCCCCAAATACTTGACTACTATGAAAACAATATCAAAATAGGTCAAACCGTTTCTTTTTCAAGAAAAGTGGTGATGCCAGACGAAGGTGATGCTCAGGAGATGTCGGTCGTTCGCTTTGGTAATGTTTTTGCCTATACTTTGAGCAATGACGGTTCTCCTTACATAATTCGTCAAACCGGGAAACTCGGCGCGGGTAAGTTCGCGATTGAACCCGTGGGAGCAGTTGAAATTGCCGGCCAACTCCAACAGCAGATTCCTCAATGGAATAAAAACAAAGAGATCTCATCTAAAGTAGTGGTTGATGTGATGCAGAATGCCAATTCCGGATTACTGATTTCCGGTAAGAAAGTCAAGATGTCAACCCAGTTTATGAATTGGCTAAATTCAGGCGGTCCCGTGATGATACCGCTGTTTGGATTACTCTTTTGGGCCTTGTTACTCATTGTCGCCAAGCTTTTTCAATACAGACGAAAACATAAGACTAACAAAGCTTTTTATGACAAAGTGCTTGAGCTGTTAAATCAAAACAAGCTGGATGAGGCACTCGGATATGCAAGGAAGAACAAGGGTGTTGTCTCCAAGGTTGTCACTACTTGTCTAGAGCACTCGAAATGGAACAGATCCTCCGCTGAGAAGGCCGTACGTGAGATTCTGTTAGACGAAATTCCACAGCTTGATAAGCATCTTGCAACGCTTGCGGTGATTGCCGGCGCAGCCCCGCTTCTTGGGCTGTTAGGTACGGTTACCGGCATGATCAATCTTTTTGAGGTTATTACTCATTATGGTACGGGGGATCCCAAGATCCTTGCAGGCGGTATATCGGAGGCACTAATCACTACGCAATCGGGATTGTCGGTGGCTATACCTATTCTTCTGGTGCATAACTTTTTGCGAAATAAATCATTGCACATCCAAAACGAGATGAGCAAAAACGCGATTCGTATCCTTAATCGACTTTGGCCAGAGGCTGCCAAATGACGCTGTTATATGATACGTTTGTTTATTTCAGCAAGGGTGGGATACTGATGATTTTCATTTTCGGTGTGTCATTTGTAGCCTGGTTCCTGGGAATGGAGAAGCTGTTCTTTTTCCATAAGTTGACCAGCGCAAGAAAAAAATTCCTTCTCGCCGCTGATGCTCTTCTTGAAGGAAAACAATATTCCCCCACCGGCTTCCCGCCGTATGACCAGCTTCTTTCCGAACTGGGAAGAAATGTCAATTGTAAAGGCTGCAATCCGGTTTTGCTGTTTAAAGAGTATCTTATTTCCGCTGTTCCAGAGATTGAAAAGGGTTTCTCTACAATGTCTTCCTGGATTTCCGTCGCACCTCTTCTGGGCTTGTTGGGAACGGTCAGTGGAATGATTGTTACTTTTCGCGTAATAACAGATTACGGACTGGGCAATCCTAACCTGACAGCAGAGGGGATCAGTGTAGCACTCATAACAACGCAGGCAGGACTGACAGTTGCCTTTCCGCTTATGCTGTTTCACAACTATCTGGTAAACAAATCAAGGAAACTTTCCAATGCCATGATGTACGATGGTGAAATACTGGTAAAGCAAATTGATGCGTTCAAATCGTCAAACGCTTCATCTTAATATCACGGCGGTATTTAACGACAAAAAACCGTAAGGAGCGGTAATAGTATGTTCGATGATTATGCTTTAGTAAATAGAGATTCACAACCGGCGGTAGTAGACATGGGACCACTCATTGATATGGTCTTCATTTTGTTGATCTTTTTTGTTATAACCACGAATTTCAATCGTCAGACCGGTGTGGATGTATCTAAACCCAAGGCTAAGAGTGCTGTCAGTCAGGGGCAAAAAACCATTCTTGTAGGGGTAACCAGGGAAGGTACTATTCACGTACACGGCAGACAGGTAAGTCCGGAGCGTCTAAACATGCTCATTCAGCAAGAAGTAACGAAAAATCCGCAAACCTCGGTTGTAATAATCGCTGATACGGATGCGTCCATTGGTAAAGCTGTGGAAGTTATGGATCAGGCTTCTTTGGCTGGAGCCGAAAAGGTTTCAATAGCCGCTGAGCAGGATTAGGTACGTCATACCGCAAGCGAATATCAGCATACAAACAAACTATCCATTAGGTAAAAGTATGAACTTTTTAGCTCAATCCTTCATATATTTAATCAAAATCATGCTCGTGTTAACTATAAACATCACATTGTTTCTGGTAATTCCGGCAACTCATAATCTCTTTGGGATGTTCAAGGAGGAAAAGAAGGAAATAGTTCAACAGAAAAAGGTTGTTGCCGAGCTGGTTAAACCCAAACCTAAACCCCAGGAGCAAAAACAACCACAACGTCTGCGATCTGTTTCAAATGCAAAATCTCAACCGATGCAAAGCAGAATGAAATTTGATTTTAAACCTGATCTCAGCGTTCAGGGTTCCGCGGGAGGAGTCGGAATGGAAAGCCGGGAGCTTCAAGCAGAGGTTTTCGAGGAGGGTGAAGTTGATCAGAACGCGATCCCGGTCAAAGCTACTCAACCGGCCTATCCAAGTCGAGCCCGCGATCTAGCAATTGAGGGAACCGTTACGATAACTTTTGTAGTGGATGTCGATGGAAGAGTCGTTGAAATTGAAAATATTGATGCTCCGCATCAGAGTTTTGTGACTGAAGCCAGGAAAACCGTTTCACAATGGCGTTTTAGACCGGCACAGAATAAGGGCGTACCGGTTAAACAAAGGGTTAGAATCTCAATCGACTTTTCGCTTGATCAGTAGGGAATTATGAAGATACAGACAGTTTTTTTAATTTTTCTTCTTCTGCCTTCGATAGTAACCGCAAGTCTTCTGGACAAAGCAAATGAGCTTTTTAAAGCCGGTAAAACTCTGGAGGCAATAGATGCATATCGCCAAGCGGCTTTGGGTGGTGAAAACCCGGCGCTGTGCTATTTCAATATGGCAAATGCATACTATCAAATAGACAGCCTACCCCAATGCATCGTGTATTATAAGGCATGCCTGGGCTATGCACCAGATTATTTCCGTGCCCACCTTAACCTGGCAATCGCATATTATTCGCTCGATGATATCGGAGCTTGTGTTGCGGCGATTAACAGGGCGCTTTCCATCAAAGCCGATGACCAAAAGGCACTGTCTATCCTATCAGCAAGTTACAGGAAAGCAGGTGCTTACCCCGAAGCCGTCGCCACATTCGAACGACTTGTTACATCTTACCCGGATCACGAAGAGGCATACATCGCGCTGGCGGAGATGTATCGGGAGCTGGAAGATCCCGATGCTGCAATCAATTGGCTTCTGAAGTATCCGGGGGCAGGAAGAAACGAGTCATACGTCCAGGTTCTTCTGGCCGACATCTTTGAATCTGAAAATGACCTTGAGAAAGCTCTCTACTACTTGCAGCAGTCCTACGAAAAAGATTCCTCAAACAAGTGGGTTTTCTACAGAATTGTACTACTGCATCAAAAAATGGGAAATACCATGGTGGCCCTGGAGCAGGCAAAAAGAGGTGTAGAACTCATGCCTGACTTTGCCGAACTCAGTCTTTTTGCAGGAAATCTAGCATTTCAGTTGGAAAAATATGAAGAGGCTGAACGATACTACACAATCGCCAGAAATAATGGATCTGCAGGTGCAGTTGTCGGCCTGGAGAATATTCGTGTGATCCGCACTCATTATGCCGAAAATGAGTAACCGCAAACAAAAAATGTAAACAGGGCTGAAATGTAATTCTTTTTATTTCAACAATTTACACTCTACATTTGCCCGCTAACATAATCCTAACAATTCACACACACATTCCTAACAGTTGTGATGGATATTTATACACCATTTTAACTTAGACTTAATAATTCTTAAATAAGACCTCAATGCAATATTCTGTAAAATGCACGAAAGGTTACGATTCCCTAACAAATTATCTTTGTTTAATATCAAAAGGAGGACAGTCATGTCTCAAAGAATTAGCAAAAGGCTCATAACATGCGTAATTTCATGCATCTTATGCGTCTCATTTTTCGTTCATGCCCAAGATAATGAGCTTCTTGGAGCGGGAGCGACTTTTCCCTATCCTTTATATTCGAAGATGTTTGATGTGTATAACAAACAGTACGGAGTAAAAGTAAACTATCAATCCATAGGTTCCGGAGGCGGGATCAGGCAGCTTGAAAGCAAAACTGTCGATTTCGGTGCATCAGACGCCTTTATGACCGATAAAAAAATCGAAAGCCTCGAATCCGACATCATACACATTCCAACCTGCTTAGGAGCAGTAGTCGTTACTTACAACGTTCCCGGGAATCCTGAGTTAAAGATAACTCCGGATATCTTGGCGGATATTTTCCTGGGAAAAATCAAAAAATGGAACGATCCCAGAATTTCCGAAATCAATAGCGGGGTAAAACTTCCTAACCTGAAGATTATGATCGTTCATCGTTCAGACGGCAGTGGGACGACGTTTATTTTCACCGATTATCTTGCTAAGATCAGCAGTGCTTGGAAAGAAAAAGTGGGCGTGGGTAAATCAATAAAGTGGCCCACCGGACTTGGCGCTAAGGGTAACGAGGGTGTAAGCGGAATGGTAAAGCAGGTCAAAGGAAGTATAGGATATTGTGAACTTGCCTACGCTCTTCATAACAATATGCCTACCGCAAAGATCAAAAACAGCAGCGGCAACTTTATCAAGCCTCAAATCAGTTCGATCAGCGCCGCCGCCAACGCCGAAATTCCTTCACACACACGGGTATCTGTGACTAATACCGACGCCCCTGAGGGGTATCCAATTTCAAGTTTTACTTGGATTCTGTTGTACAAAGAGCAAAACTATAATAAGCGCAGCAAAGAGAAGGCAAACACTCTGGTAAATTTACTGTGGTGGATGTTACATGACGGTCAGAAATATGCTGAACCGCTGGATTATGCTCCATTATCCAAGAAGGCGGTTGAAAAAGCCGAAACTCTTTTAAAATCTGTAACTTATGATGGTAAACCGATAAAAGAATAAAAATATAAAAAAGGTGAGAAACAAGAAGGTTTCTCACCTTTTTACCAAATTTTAGTACCTTATTTCCGAAAGGAAAACCGAATGTAGCTTGTTTGTCGTTACGTTTCTCGGGAGGTGAGAGACCCCGGGAATTAATTACGAGAGAGAGGAGAGAAAATAATGACAGAGAATTTTATTTGTGGCACTTTTGCCACGATGGTGCTCGTTGCGTCCATTTTTGCCGATGTGACTGTAAATTCAAGTATTGCCCTTCAGGCAGGTAAAAAAAGCGAATCATCCACAGAAAGTACTGTGGATAAAAGCTTTATCCGTGGTGAGGTCAAACTTGCGGCGGTAACGGAAAAAGATGTAAATGGACTCTTACATCTTCGACTACAAACAGATCTTTCCGAGTCCCGAGGTGTCCTAACACAGGTCCGTCAGGGTTATTTTACCATTCCACTACCGTTTATATCATCTCAGATAGGTCGATGGTATGAGATCTATTCGCCGGGAAAATACTTCGGTCCTTACCTTTTTGGAGTAAATCGATTGGGTTCCGGTTCATTTAAGACCAATTATACGGTTGTTGACGGCCTTATGCTTTCGATTCCGATACTCGAAAAAGCAAAAACCATCTTCCATGCAGCCCTTTTACCTGAGACTTTCGATTTTGAAGATACATATGCCATGTTTCGCGTTTTTTCTCAACCATTTGATCAATTCTCCTTGAATTTGGCGACAAATTTTCATATAGTCTCTGAGGATGATGGTGTTCATAGAATGGTTCTTACCTCCGAATATAGCGTCTTGGATAATTTATCCATTTTTGCCGAATACGCAATTTTGGATTTATCCGAAGTCGGCGAAAATTCATGGATACTTGCAGGCATTGATTTGCCGACCGCCGGTATTCTCAATAGTCTAAGCGTGGAATTTGAAATCAAACAGGACAGATCGGAAGAATATGCGCCCGATTTCGCCTGGATGATCTTACTAGGCAAAAAATACAGAGGCATATCCTTTGACGTTGCGGGCGGAGCTGATCCTCGTGGACTAGGTTCTGAAAATGCGGCTGATGTAGGCGGTTATATCCGGATTTCATCAAAATTCTAGTTTTTTGACATACATCTTTATGTTCGCCTCGTTTTGAAATATTTTGTAAGATAGCACATTCTTAACATTCGCCTAATAATATCCGAATATTTATTACTGATTTTAAATAGTTGCGGGCCTTATTATGAGCATATTGTTAGGACCTGCCTTATAGAAACCGGTTTTAAGAAAGTCTTGAATATTATGGAAAAAAGTGGGACATACTCTCCTACTGCTACTGTCGAAGGAATGAACGCATCCAAAGCCTCTAAACGTGTAAAACAGAAATTCGCCCTTGGTGAAAGTATCTTCAATAAGACCCTGACAGGTTCTGCATGGTTGATGCTTTTCTTGTTGGGTGGGATATTTGTTACTCTTCTGTGGGGTTCTCGACTATCCCTTTCTCAGTTTGGATTTGGGTTTCTGATTTCTGAAGAATGGAATCCCGTTAATTCAGAATTTGGTGCCCTTCCATTTATAATTGGTACTCTGATAACTTCTTTCCTTGCGGTAGTTATCTCTATTCCTTTCTCTATTGCGATAGCTCTTTTTCTGGGTGAGTATTACAAAAGAGGACCTATATCCAATCTCCTTCGTAGTATGATAGAACTTCTTGCCGGTATACCTTCGGTAATATACGGATTTTGGGCACTGTTTTTTTTGGTACCTATCATCCGCGAGTTTCAGATGATGATTGGAGTGCCGCCTTATGGGGTAGGAATTCTGAGTGCTTCCATCATTCTGGCCATAATGGTCATTCCATATTCGGCATCGGTATCTCGAGAAGTGATAAGTATGGTGCCTACAAGTCTCAAAGAAGCCGCCTATTCCCTTGGGTCTACTCGCTTTGAAGTTATAAAAGACATTGTCATCCCCTATGCCCGTTCCGGTATTGCAGCAGGTATCCTGCTTGCCCTTGGAAGAGCATTGGGGGAAACTATGGCTGTGACAATGGTGATAGGTAATCGAAATGCAATCCCTGAAAGTCTTTTCGCTCCAGGCAATACGATGGCGAGTATTATTGCCAATGAATTCACCGAGGCAACAGAGGCTATCTACCTTTCCGCTCTTATGGAAATAGGCCTTGTACTATTTGTCATATCCATGATCATTAACATAATTGGTAAGTTGGTAATTCATCGTTTTGACAAAGTAAATTAACGGATAAAACATGAAAAAGTCCAAAGAGAAATCTATAAACGAACAAGACGCTCAACATAGGTCAAAGGCCATCCGGCGTGTTCGGATCAGGCGTAACTGGGATTACGTCTTCTATTCATTGGTTTTAATCTTCTGTATACTGGCCATTCTGCCTCTGTTTTTGATATTCTTCAATATCGCCCGTCAGGGAATAAGCACAATAAACTGGAACTTTTTTGTAAGCCTCCCTAAACCAGTCGGGGAGATTGGCGGAGGGATTGCCAATGCGATCAGCGGATCGGCAATGCTTGTGGGTATGGCATGTATTTTCGCCCTGCCTATAGGAGTTGCTGTTGGAGTTTATCTTGCTGAGATTAGAAATAAGTTCAGTCATGCGGTACGATTGTCAATGGAGGTTTTACAGGGAATACCATCGATTGTAATTGGTATAGTTGCATATCTTTGGGTAGTTCGTCCGATGGGCGGTTTTTCCGCTTTCTCAGGCTCTATCGCTTTGGCCATAATGATGCTTCCGGTTGTCGTACGCACGACAGAAGAAACGCTTCGTCTAATACCTGCTTCACTTAAAGAAGCGTCCCTGGCACTTGGTGCACCGTATTATCTGACGGTGCTGCGGGTCGTACTACCCGCCGGATTGAGCGGTATTGTAACCGGTGTACTCATAAGCATTGCACGAATTGCCGGAGAAACAGCTCCCCTTCTGTTTACCGCGTTTGGAAATCCACATATGAATTTGGATCCAATGAAACCGGTGCATTCACTGCCGCTTATCATATTCAACTATGCTATCAGTCCATATGAAGATTGGCATTCTCTGGCATGGGGAGCATCGTTTGTGCTTATCGTTTTTGTTTTTTGCCTTAATCTTCTTTCAAAATTAATAGCTCGTCGATGGTCTGTTGAGTTCTAGTTATCGATAGGAGAGTATTTAGTAATGAAACATTCGGTATTTATTGTCGAAGATGAAGAAGATATATTGGAACTGGTTGCTTATAATCTGACCCGTGAAGGCTATCAGGTGCAGGGGTTTACAAGCGGCGAACAGGCACTTTCGCATTTGAGGACTCATAATACCGATTGCATCGTTCTGGATTTGATGCTGCCGGGCATGGACGGCCTGGAAGTATGCAAAACCATTCGAAATACTCCCGAGACCAAGAACATACCAATCGTGATGCTGACGGCAAAGGGTGAAGAGGCTGATATTGTTACCGGTTTGGAACTTGGTGCCGATGATTACATCGTAAAACCATTTAGTCCTCGTATTTTGATCGCAAGGGTTAGAGCCGTTCTTCGTCGCAGACAACGTACAATCGCAGACGAAAGGCATCCAATCAGAATAAACAATTTGGAAATACACCCGGGTAGACACGAGGTTTTAATTAACAACGAACCTATTCAGTTGACTTCTTCGGAATTCAGAGCCTTGCATTACCTGGCAGGCAAGCCGGGATGGGTATTTACAAGATACCAAATTGTAGAAGCCGTTCATGGGAGTAATTACCCGGTTACAGACAGAAGCGTAGATGTTCTTATCGTAGGATTGAGAAAAAAACTTGGCGATGCCGGGGGGCATATCGAAACCGTTCGCGGTATAGGCTATCGCTTTAAGGAGTAGTATATACACATGCAAAAAAAGCCGTTTTTCTGGCATATCTTTCCCTCATTTCTTCTAATTACAATAATCGCAAGCGCTGCAATAGTTATATATGCCAATCATGCTTTGCGCTCTCTACTATATGAGCGAACAGTGGATGATTTAAAAACACGTGCCTACCTTCTAAAGCACCAACTGCAACAGGCCCGTGCCGACAGTCTTATAGATATTGATTCGGTTGCTAAATTTATAGGTGCGCGAACAAACACCAGAATCACAATGATTCTCCCATCAGGAAAAGTTGTTGCCGATTCCGATGAAAACCCGGCGTTAATGGATAATCATGCGGACCGGCCGGAAATCCGTCAAGCGCTTTCAGGAGACACCGGTGTAGCGACTCGTTTCAGTGCTACATTGTCACATGATTTAGTGTATGTAGCTATTCCCATAATGCAAATTGATCATCTGTCGGGCGTCCTTCGCGTTTCGTTACCCGTTTTTGATATAACAGAAGCGATATCAGGAACTTTTTCACGAATACTTATTACCGGCTCTATTGTTGTTATTCTCTCAGTGCTTGCAAGTATTGCCCTTTCCAGACGCCTGAGTCGTCCGCTGGAGGAATTACGTATGGGGGCGCAAAAATTCGCTCGCGGAGATCTGACAATGCGGCTTGCCACTCCGGATACACTCGAAAGTGCTCAGCTTGCCGAAGCCATGAATACAATGGCCCAGCAACTTGACGAACGAATTCGGACTATTACTCGCCAGCGAAATGAACAGGATGCGATACTTGCCGCCATGGTGGAAGGGGTTATAGCCATCGACAATGAGGAGCATATAATCACCGTGAACGACGCGGCCGCAAACATGCTCGGTAAAGAACCAATAGATATCGTCCAACGATGGATTCAGGAAGCCATTCTTGATATTGGTTTACAACGTTTCATTCAATCACTATTAAAGGAGCGTATTCCCCGCGAACAGGAAATCACCCTGTTTCAAAATGGTAAAGAGCGGGATTTGCAAGTAAATGGAACCATGCTAAAGGGGTCGCGCGGCAGTATCAAAGGAGTACTTGTAGTTCTTCATGACGTTACCACTCTTAAACGCCTTCAGAACATTCGTAAAGATTTCGTAGCCAACGTTTCTCATGAGCTGCGAACTCCCCTGACATCAATAAAGGGCTTCGTTGAAACTCTTTTGGACGGCACAATGAATGAACCCAAGCAACTAGAGCGCTTTCTCACCATCATAGCAAACCATGTTAACAGACTTAATGCGATTATTGAGGATCTGATGACGCTAAGCCGCCTCGAAAAGGGTAAAGTTGATGAGAAGGTAACGTTACAGCCGACTAAATTAGATCCGATCATTTGTGATGCCGTTGACGTTTGTTCCGCTAAAGCTGCTCAGAGTAAAATTACAATAGGTATAGAAGGTGAAAAAGGGCTAACCGCCCGGTGTAATGCGTCTCTTTTCGAACAGGCGATTATTAATTTAGTGGATAACGCTGTGAAATACAGCCCTCCCGACAGTCATGTCAAAATTACCTGCACTCGCAAAAATGGGGAAATAGGCATTTCGGTCATTGACCAGGGACACGGCATTGAGGCCCAGCATTTGCCACGTCTTTTCGAGCGTTTTTACCGAATCGATAAAGCCCGAAGTCGAAAAATGGGCGGTACCGGACTTGGGCTTGCAATAGTTAAGCATATTATGCATGTTCACCACGGCTCAATTACAGTCGAAAGTGAATTAGGAAAAGGATCAATATTTACATTGCTTTTGCCGACCGGCACGGAGTTAAAAAGCATGATTAAGGAGAGTGCATGAGTGAAGAAAACATTAAAACAACTGTCAAAATAAGTACTAAAAATCTGGATTTCTTTTACGGTAATTCACAAGCTCTTTTCAACATTTCGCTTGACATGCCCGCAAATCGTGTTACCGCGCTTATAGGTCCGTCCGGGTGCGGCAAATCCACCTTTTTACGCGTACTGAACCGAATGAATGACATCATCGGCAATACACATGTAAAAGGAACGGTTCTTATTGACAATAAAAATATCTATGACGGTACTTCTGATGTTGTACTTTTACGTAAACGGATAGGTATGGTTTTTCAAAAGTCAACACCGTTTCCAAAATCTACATTCGACAACGTCGCATTCGGCCCTCGTATTCACGGTATACGTAATAAGGCGCAGCTGGAGGAACTTGTCGAGAAAAGTTTGCGTAAGGCCGCACTCTGGGAAGAGGTTAAAGACAGATTGACCAAAAGTGCAATGGGTTTGTCCGGCGGCCAGCAGCAAAGACTTTGTATTGCGAGGGCGCTTGCTGTTGAACCGGAAATCCTTCTAATGGATGAACCAGCTTCGGCCCTTGACCCGCGATCAACCGCTCGTATAGAAGACCTGATTGCCGAATTGCGCGATGCTTATACAATAGTAATTGTAACCCATAATATGCAGCAGGCATCACGTGTTTCAGACATAACCGCATTCTTTTATGAAGGTAAAATGGTAGAAAGTGGATCAACCGAAAAGATTTTCACACACCCTAATAAAAAACAGACTGAAGATTATATCACCGGACGTTTTGGATAGCTGGAAAATTAATTACTGACGCACGTTAAAGGGAGAGATGTTTAAATGACTCTAATAATGCAAAAAGAAGTTGAAAAGTTGAAGAAGGCCTTGCTGACCTTATGCGCTCTTGTTGCAAAAAATGTATCTCAATCAGTTAAGGCAGTTCAACAGCGCGATGCGGACACTGCTTATACCGTCATGAAAAGTGACGCAGATATAGACAAAATGGAAATCGAAGTCGAGGAGGAGTGTCTGAAAATACTTGCCCTTCACCAACCCGTTGCAGTGGATCTAAGATTCATCATTTCAGTAATGAAAATAAACAATGATTTAGAGAGAGTCGGAGATTTGGCTGTCAATATCGCGGAAAATGCAGTTGCTCTTTCAAAACTCAACAAATCAAGCTCCCCCTTCGACCTTTCCGGAATGAGCGAAATAGTGATCGATATGCTCAACAAGAGCATAGATGCTTTGATAAAAATGGATACCGGACTCGCCCGCCTGGTATGCTCAATGGATGACAGCGTTGACGCGATTAATCGTGTAATGTATACAAATGTCAAAAAATGTATTCTCTCCAGACCCGATGAAATTGACTGCCTTGTTCATTATCTTTCGATATCGCGTCATCTTGAACGAATCGGCGATCATGCTACCAACATATCAGAGGATATCATTTATATGAATAGCGGGGAAATTATCAGACACAAACGGGGTGCAAATGAACCTGAATGAGTTTTTATGAAAGACACAATCTGTTAAGCAACTTATATATTTCGGTGTTGGTTTCTTTACATAAATGCAGTAATTTTTCGATTTCCTCCGCCGACTGTACATATTTGTCTTTCGTGAGTTCGCCGCCGCATTCGGAGATAATTTTTTTTACTCCGGTGGGAGTCATTTCCAGATGAAACTGCATTGCTACTACACGATCTTCATAAGTAAAACATTGATTTTCGCATGCTGCACTTCTTGCCACATGCACACACCCTTTTGGTATTTCAAAAATTTCTCCGTGCCAATGAAAAACTGGAATAACCTCGGGTAATTCGACTAAACTTTGTGCGCCCAGCGATTCCTTCACTACATAAACAGGAAACCACCCGATTTCTTTTCGAATATGTTTTCTTACCCTTGCCCCCATCACCGATGCTATCATTTGTGCTCCTAAACATATTCCCAGTATTTTTTTGCCTGAAATAATCGCCTCTTCAATGAATTTCTTTTCATCTTTAAGCCACGGATAAGCATTCTCCTGGGAAACACTCATTGGCCCCCCCATAATTACAAGAAGCGAATAGCGGTGATCGGTCGGAAGAATATCTCCCGCATATTGTCTTGTAATGGTAAGGGAGAGGGAATTATTCGACGCCCACTGCTCAATAGCAGCGGGGCCTTCGAATGGTACGTGTTTAATAACATGTATATGCATTCAGAATTTCCTTGCTTCCGCGAGAGTTGTTGCTCTCTTTTAGTATTCTATCCCCAAAAGCTGCCGTCGAGATCGCAAACATAATGAATTTTTTTCCTGGAATACTTACGGCATTTTTAGAGCAACAAAATCCGGTCTCCACAAATGCAAACCCGGCATTCATGATGGAAACCAGGAAAGCTGCTACAAGAACCCAAAGGGTATCAACCATGTTTATCGTTGTCCCGTTCTGCGCCAAAACCACGCCTGTAAAAAAAACACTGAAAGGGAGCTACCTTTCGCGGCTAAATCTCATGCAGAATCTCCTGCTTGACACATAATCGTTTAATTTTTTGTTCAATACTGAACCGCCCCCCCATATTTGCAAGCAGTATACCAAATTACTTTCAGGGTCTCTTTATACTGTATCAACCTTTTTCTTTTTTCGGGAAGATACAAATTTGTGTTATCGCATCTTCTTGTTACAAATATGTGTCGTTTACTCGCAGGGCGGATTTGCCCCATTCAAAGAATTTACTGTTTTAAAACAGATATTTATGTGGCTTCATTTTTGCTTTTCAGGCGTTTACGTGAAAAATCGTCTTAAGTTAAGACCTGAATTTCTCTTTACAATGTGGACTATATCCCGATATATATATGCGTCAAAAAGAATATAATGCGTTATTAGGAACCAGCGAATCGATTCAAAGAATTCGTGAGGCTATCGAACGAGTTGCACAAACCTCCACTCCTGTGCTGGTAACCGGGGAGACCGGTACGGGAAAGGAATCGGTAGCACGCAAGATACACGAGCGTTCACGATATTCCAGGGGCCCTTTTGTACCGATCAATTGTCCTTCCTTGACCGATTCGGCACTCCAGAAGGGTTTGATGATTCAAACACCGTCTCACGGCCTCAAACATAGTTACCAGTCGTTAAAAGATGTTCATAATGGTACCGTTTTCCTTAATGAAATAGGTGAGCTGCCTTTAAGCGGTCAAGGTATTTTGCTTGAAGTTCTTCAAAAATGGGACACACACAGGATGGAAATGGAAAAAAACAATTATGCAGCGCGATTCATTGCCTCTACAAGTCGTGACCTCATTCAATTTGTTGAATGTGGTGACTTTCGAAAAGATCTCTACTATCGAATCAATGTTTTCTCTATTACACTACCGATGTTACGCGAGCGAGTACCGGATATAATTCTCCTGGTTGACCACATGCTTGATATCTACAGGAAAAGATATAAAAAAGCCATTCAAACGATTTCACCACAGGCACTTGAGCTGCTAACATTATACACATGGCCGGGAAATGTCAGAGAACTGGAAAATGTGATCGAACATGCCGTTCTGATATCAGCCGGCGATGTAGTGGAGGCACATGACCTGCCCCCATGGATGCAAATACCCGGCAGTGATGAGCAAAATCATGACACTTTTAAAAATCTGATTGCCGCCTACGAAAAGAAAATCATTACAAATGCCTTGGAAACTGCGCGAGGTAATCAAACGGAAGCGGCAAGGCTTCTGGGAACCACCAAGAGAGTCATTCAATACAAGGTGCGTCTTTATCATATAGATTATCGAAAATATAGAAGTAATCATCATTACCCTTAAGCCGTATTTTCAAATGTTTTTGAAACCAGGTGCAGTGAGGATAAAATATGGAGAACATAGGCGGAGGGAATGTATTTTTGTACTCGTGCCAATAATATGCACAATCGAACAAAAAATGGACATTTTGCAACTAAACCGCGATTTTTTAAATGGACCATATTAAGCTGCTCTGCGATATCGGAGAACTAAACTGGATTTTTTCAGATTCAAAGGGAACCGGTACATTTCTACAAAAGATTGTGGCAATGGTTGCTCGTCACATGCATGCACAAGTATGCTCTGTATACCTTTTTGACCCCGCTAAAAATAAGCTTGTTCTCAAAGCGACTTTCGGACTCAACCCCACACACATAGATAAAATTGAATTGAAACACGGTGAGGGCCTGACAGGAATGGCTTTAAAAGAGCTGCGGCCAATATGCGAAAGTAACAGCAGTGCTCATCCCAATTACAAATTCTTCAACGGCTCCTTTGAAGAAAACTACGAATCGTTTTTGGCTGTCCCGATGCTTAGGGGAATAGAGAAAATCGGGGTACTTGTCGTTCAGCGAAAGCAGGATTTTCCATTCACGGAAACCGATATCATTGCAATGCGTGCTGTATCAAACCAGTTGGCCAATATTGTAGAAAACGCGCGAGCGCTGTTGTCACTTAACAGTAAGACCGAAAATTCACTTGAAAAAGTGGAACCTGCACTCGAAAAGTTTTTGAAGGGAAAGATTGCCAGTACAGGTTTTGCTTACGGCCAAATAACCGTAGAAGAAAAAAACAAGGCACTGGCAAATTTCAGAACAAAACAGTATTCTCGCGTATACACTCTGGAGGAGTTTGAAAAAGCCATCAGCCATACTATGCATCAGCTGGAGGCATTTCAAGAGCATGTCGAAGAGCAGCTGTCGGATGTTGCTTCTCTGATATTCGCCGCTCATCTTCTTTTCCTGCAGGATGAACAGTTTATAGGTGCCATAAGACAGCTTATCATGGAAGGATTCAATCCCCCCGATGCAATATTATCGGTAGGTTTAAAATATATCGACTTGCTATCCACTAATGAAAACCCTTATTTTCGTGAAAAAGCGGATGATATCAAAGATTTGACCCTACGAATCATGCACAATATGATTAGCGGGGAGAATACACTAGGAAACTACCGGGATAGAATAGTTGTGGCACGTGAACTCCTGCCTTCGGACATCCTGAAGATCAGTATCGAAGGAGCCTCGGGAGTCATTCTGGTTGGTGGTGGCGTAACAAGCCACTTGAGCATTTTAGCCCGATCCTTGCGCATGCCTATGGTTATCGCGGATAATTCCAGATTACTGAAGCTTCCCGAGACCACCCGTATTCTAATGGATGGGGAGCTTGGAAATATCTACATAAACCCAAACAGAGAGATAATTGCCACTTTTGAAATCCGGGACAAGGCTCGTAAGCACAGTCGTGCTGTAAGAGGAAGGGGCAAAAACCGGATATTTACTCAAGATAATGTCCGTATTCAACTGCTTAGCAATATCAACTTACTTACCGATTTACAGGCTGCTCAGGAGCTTGGATGCGAGGGAATAGGACTGTATCGTTCGGAATTCCCTTTTATAATCCGCAACAATTTTCCTTCCGAGCAGGAACAATATGTAGTATATCGTAAGCTTGTGGAGGGTATGCCCAAAAAACCCATTGTTTTTAGAACCTTGGATATCGGAGGAGACAAAGTACTGTCCTATTATGACAGTTTTAAAGAGCAGAATCCTTTTCTTGGTATGCGCTCGATTCGTTTTACCCTGAATAAAAGAGATGTTTTTATTCAGCAGCTACGCGCGATTTTACGCGCCGGTTTCGATGCAGACCTTAGAATAATGTTCCCCATGATCTCTTCATTGGATGAGCTGCATTCCGCACGAGCCTTAGTAGATGATTGCATAAGACAGCTTGGTTGCGAAGGTGATCGATTCAACAACAAACCGCAAATCGGCATGATGGTGGAAATCCCCTCCGTTATCGAGCTTATCGATGAATTTGCACATGTGGTTGATTTCTTCTCTATCGGCACAAACGATCTTATCCAATACCTGCTCGCTGTTGACAGAACGAATGAAAAAGTTTCCCACCTGTATTTGCCTCATCATCCTGCGGTACTCAGAGCGATGGATCGGATAGTTAAGGCTGCAGTCGAAAATGACACACCAGTAAGCGTTTGCGGTGATATGGCGCATAATTCCCAGTACCTGCCCTTCTTGATCGGAATAGGCCTCAAATCGTTTAGTATCGATCCTTTTTTTATCCCCTCGGTGCAAAAGAAGATTGAAGGAATTGATACTGAACAGGCACGAAATTTGGCGAAAAGTGTTCTTCAGACCGCCGAGATTTCGAAGATAGAAAAAATTTTGGAGCTTTAGATTAAGTTGCGCACTGATGTGGAGAAAAAGCATCATATCAGTTCTATCAGCACCATTGAAAACGGCTTACCGCTGTTAGTTTATAGAGGAGCGAATATTAAGCTCCGCCCCAATATCACTCCTCCCTGAGACGTTTGCAAATCAGAAGAATCACAATTTAAAAGCACTATCGTGTACGTTCCAAACCGTTCGCAAACAAGCAAATAACATCCTACAAATTCGTCGGCAGAATCTTTATATGTAACTCTTCAAGCTGCTCCTTGGTAACATTACCCGGTGCGTTCATAAGAAGATCCTGCGCGCGCTGATTCATGGGAAATGCAATCACCTCCCGGATGTTCTGGGCACCTGTGATAAGCATCACCATTCGGTCTATGCCCGGGGCGATTCCACCGTGAGGTGGTGCGCCGCGCTTGAACGCGTTAATCATACCACCAAACTTCTCATCGACAACGGATTTGTCGTAGCCCGCGATCTCAAATGCCTTGTACATGATATCGGGGCGATGGTTTCTGATTGCTCCGCTTGACAGCTCTACACCGTTACACACAATATCGTACTGATATGCCTTTATATGCAACGGGTCCTTTTCAAGCAACGCCTCCATCCCTCCCTGGGGCATGGAGAAAGGATTGTGACTGAAAGCCACTGATTTTGTTTCTTCATCCCACTCAAACATCGGGAAATCCACCACCCAGCAGAACCGATACACATCTTTTTCGATCAGGTCAAGCTCCGCTGCAAGCTTCACACGAACATCACCTGCTATTCTCGAAGCATTCTTTTCGTCGTCACAGACAAAAAACACGACATCACCCGTAGACACTCCACACGCCTTTGCTATGGCGCCTATCTTTTCCTCATTCAAAAACTTTGCAATCGGCCCTTTAACAGTATCTCCATTCCATACCAGATATGCAAGTCCCTTGGATCCGACCGATTGAGCATATTCGACCATCCGATCAAAGAAACTTCTGGGTCGATCCGATATGGATTTGACCCCGAAAGCCCGAACAACCGCGCCTTTTTTCACCGCCGCACTGAATGCGCGAAACTCCGAATCGACGAAAATCCCCGACACATCGGTGATTTCAATAGGAATACGCAAATCGGGTTTATCTGTACCATACTTAAGCATCGCCTCATGATATGGAATGCGCACAAACGGGGGTTTATCCAGTTTCGTTTTGCTGAATTCATCAAATACCCCGTGCAAAACATCCTCAACTACAGTGAATATTTCATCCTGTGTAACAAAGGACATCTCAATATCAAGCTGATAAAACTCACCGGGGGAACGATCCGCCCGCGCATCTTCATCGCGAAAACAGGGAGCTATCTGGAAGTATTTGTCAAAACCCGCCACCATCATCAGCTGTTTAAATTGCTGCGGCGCCTGCGGGAGAGCATAAAACTTGCCCGGGTGTACTCTGGAAGGCACCAGATAATCGCGCGCTCCCTCGGGACTGGAGCTGGTGAGAATAGGTGTTTGAAACTCGCTAAACCCAAGCGCCATCATTCGCCGTCGAATAGAGGAAATAATCTTCGAGCGGGTTATTATGTTCTGATGTATAGTGGGACGGCGCAGATCCAGATACCGGTACTTCAGACGCAAATCCTCACTCACTTCTTCTTCCTGAAACACCGTGAAAGGCAGAGATTCGCAAGTACCAAGCACCTCGAAATCATCCACCACAACTTCTATTTCACCGGTAGGCATATTTGGGTTTACGTTCTCTTCCGATCTGAAAACCACTTCCCCGTCGACACGAATCACCGTCTCTTTGGGCAGATGTCCGACCTCGTACTGAAAGGATGCCGTTGGATGAACAACGACCTGAGTTAAGCCGTAGTTATCACGCAAATCGATAAATAAAATGCCGCCATGATCGCGTCGATTATGAATCCATCCGGACAAGCGTACCCGCTTACCGATATCTTCTTTGCGCAGCTGATCACACAAATGGGTACGATACTCATGCATGCTCGAAAAGCCTTTTCATTATAAGATGATACGAAACAAATTTCATACTTGAAAAAACAAGGAATTAAAAATACTATTTGGTATTAACACTCCCCGCATCCGACCATATCAGGCCGATAACCATCTTATAAAAGTTAAAAAGTGCCTGAGTAAGTATCATCTTTTCCCTTGAACTGTTTAAATGCGGCTACACGCGCACTTTCGGAGCGCCTCATGAACGATATGAAAAAGACCAAACGCGAACTTGTGGAGGAACTTAACCTTCTCCGTCTTAACGCCGGGACAGTTGTCCAATCGCGGCAGAGTTTTAACGAAAAACCCGATATGGCCGAGGTCTTGATGAAATACTCCCATGAGGGCATTGTGATCACGGATGCGGAAGGTATCATTCTAAAGGCGAACAGGGAATTTCGAGTCATTTCCGGTTTTTCTTCAAATGAATTGTTGGGAAAAAAAACAAACCTTCAGCGATCCAACCGCCACGGAACCTCTTTTTATCACAGCATGTGGCAGGAACTCACAGAAAAAGGATACTGGCGGGGTAAGATCTGGAATAGACGTAAGAGCGGGCAAATCTATCTGGCTCATCTGACGATTTCAGCCATTAAGGATGAAAATGGCGCTACCATCAATTACGTAGGATTTGTTGATGATATATCCAGATACTCGCGGGATTTTCAGGAGCAGACCTACTATGATGTGCTTACAGGTTTGCCAAATAGAATACTTCTGAATGATCGACTGGATTTCATGCTGGCTCACGCCCGGAGAAACGGCCAGATTCTTGCCGTTTTATTCATGGACCTCGATCGTTTCAAGGTGGCAAACGATTCCCTGGGCTATAACGGAGGGGATCAACTGTTGCAACTGGTAGCCGAGCGCCTTAAAAAGACTGTTAGGGAGGTTGATGCGGTTTTTCGCCTGGGAAACGATGAGTTTGCCATCATACTGGAGGAAATCTCCCATATAGAGGATGCCGCTAAAGTGGCTAAAAAGATTCAGAACCTGTTTACTCAATCTTTTATTCTCCCCAGTTTCAAACACGAAATTTTCCTCAGTGCAAGTATCGGCATCAGCCTCTTTCCCTACGATGGGGTAAATATGGAGACTCTTGTAAAAAATGCCGAAAGCGCTATGCATCGTGCCAAAGAACAGGGTGAGAACAATTATCAGCACTATACACCCAGTATGAATTCGAAGGCACTCGAACATCTTACTATAGAATATCGTCTGCATAAGGCACTTGAGCAAAATGAATTTCTTGTCTATTATCAGCCTCAGATAGATCTGAGAACCGGAAAAGTTGTAGGGGCAGAAGCTTTGGTAAGGTGGAAGCACCCGGAGCTGGGGTTGGTGTCCCCGGGAGAATTCATTCCGATCGCGGAAGAAACAGGGTTGATAATTCCGATTGGGGAGTGGGTCCTTGCCACTGCTACACGCCAGACTCATTTGTGGCATAAGAAAGGCTTTAATCAACTGAGAATAGCGGTAAACCTTTCGGCACGCCAGTTTCAACAGCATGATATGGTGGACAAAATTCTGTCTATTCTCCAAAAAACCTCGCTCGAACCCAGTTTTCTGGAACTTGAAATAACCGAAAGTCTGGGCATGAAAAACGCCGCATTAACCGTAAAAACTCTTACCAGCCTTAAAAATATGGGCATTCATATCAGTATAGATGATTTTGGTACGGGGTATTCTTCCCTTAACTACCTGAAACGTTTCCCCGTGGACACCCTCAAAATCGATCAATCTTTCATTCGCGACATCTCGCTTGATCAGGGGGATGAGGCGATCGTAAGTATCATAATCGACATGGCTCATGCTCTGGGATTGAAGGTGATTGCGGAGGGGGTCGAGAACGAGATTCAGCTGGGATTTTTAAAAGGAAGATCCTGCGATCAGGTTCAGGGGTATTTATTCAGCCCCCCCATTCCAGCTCAGGCTTTCGAGCAATATCTGATGAAGAAACAATGGTAGCCCTGTTGCATGAAATTGAGCCTCAGTTTTCCGCAAAGATTATTTTTAAAATTCTTTAAAACCTGAGCGCAGTTTTTTTTCTATTTAGCACCGCGGGAGGATGCATGTCGATAAAAGTGTACCTTAATGAAGATGAAATGCCCAAGCAGTGGTATAATATCGCCCCGGACCTTCCAACTCCTATGCAGCCGCCACTTGCTCCCAATGGGGAAGCCCTGACTCCGGAGATGATGTCCGCGATTTTCCCGATGAATATCATCGAGCAGGAAATGAGTACGCAGAGGTGGATCGACATACCCGAAGAGATTCAGTCCCTTCTGTACAGATGGCGCCCGGCGCCGCTTCGCAGAGCAGTAAACCTGGAGAAGGCACTGGGAACCCCGGCCAAAATTTTCTATAAAGACGAATCTGTCTCACCTCCCGGAAGCCACAAGCCAAACACTGCCGTCGCACAGGCGTGGTACAACAAACAGGCGGGCACAAAGACAATAACCACCGAAACGGGTGCTGGTCAATGGGGTAGTGCCCTGAGTTTTGCCTGTGCTCTGGTGGGACTCAAATGCAAGGTCTTTATGGTCCGGATCAGCTTCGATCAAAAACCTTTTCGCAAAATCATGATGCAGACCTGGGGAGGTGAATGTGTGGCAAGCCCCAGCACCGAGACCAGAGCTGGACGCTCATTCCTGGAAAAAGATCCCGATACGCCCGGAAGTCTGGGTATGGCGATTAGCGAGGCGGTCGAAATGGCGGTGGGAGACACAAGCGGTACAACCAAATATTCGCTTGGAAGCGTCTTAAATCA
This sequence comes from uncultured Fibrobacterota bacterium, assembly GCA_964586285.1. Classification (GTDB taxonomy): domain Bacteria; phylum Fibrobacterota; class Chitinivibrionia; order Chitinivibrionales; family CAYFVL01; genus CAZPHU01. The sequence continues at coordinate 24,693 of CAZPHU010000003.1, forward strand.
TGTTATGATGCACCAAACCATAATCGGTCTGGAAGCCAAAAAGCAGCTTGAGAAAGTCGGCATCAAGAAACCGGATGTGGTTATAGGATGCGCCGGGGGTGGCAGTAACTTTGCCGGCATCGCTTTTCCTTTCATGCTCGATAAGATCAATGGAGCCGACATCGAGATAATTCCTGTTGAACCTACCAGCTGTCCGACTCTTACCAGAGGAGTATTTAACTACGACTACGGTGATGTTGTAGGCATGACTCCCCTGCTTCCCATGCATACCTTGGGTCACGGATTCGTCCCGCCTCCGATTCACGCAGGAGGTCTTCGCTACCACGGTATGTCTCCACTGGTATCTCAGGGTGTTATCGAGGGGCTTCTTTCTCCGCGTGCCATTCATCAGTTGGAATGCTACCAGGCCGCAGTGCAGTGGGCAGGAACCGAAGGCTTTATCGTGGCGCCGGAAACAAGTCACGCTATAGCCTGTACGGTACAGGAAGCGCTCAAGGCCAAAGAAGAAGGAAAAGAAAAAGTAATTCTTTTCAATCTTAGCGGTCACGGCTACATGGATCTTCTGGGATACTCCAAGTACTTTAACGGCGAACTCAGCGACTATACACTTCCTCAGGAAGATATCGATAAAGCCGAGGCTGAGCTTGCGAATTTCCCTAAAGCCGAAGCCAAGAAAACCGGCAAATGGTAAATACGCACCAATTAGGGGTGAAGAATCAAGGTAAAAGCAGGTACCTTCTTCCTTGATTCTTCATTCCACCTCCAACAGGATGAGCTGATATGATCGATTCGCACGACTCAGACGCACGTTACTGTCCTATTCTCGGACACGAACTTACGTTTTCCTACTGCCGCAAACCCGGATCAGATATCCCCTGTAAAAGAATTTTCGATTGCTGGTGGGAGCACTTCGATATTACAGAATACATGAAATCGCATTACAGCAAGGAAGTGCTCGATAAGGTCACCGCTCCACGGGAACCCAAGCAGCTTTCACTGGCCCAAATTATCAAAGAAGCCCAAAGCAGAGTCTCGGGTGATAAACAATCTTAAGAACTCTGGGCAAGATAGTTTTAGTCATAAGAAGTTTACTTCCGGCGGATAACGGATGTAAGATCCCACTATACTTATTGAGCCCAATCTTAGACCTGAGTCGACTCTATGTGTTGGTGACACTCGCGATAACATGCATGAATTTAGCCACGTTAAACGGCTTGGGAAGAACATCCACAAAGCCGTAGTCACGATAATTGGTCATCACCGGATCGTTCAAATAGCCGCTGGATGCGATGACTTTGGCTTCGGGATCGATTGACAACAACTCCCCGACAGTTTGTTTGCCGCCCATGCCGCCTGGAATTGTTATATCCATCAATACAAGATTAAACTTTTTCTTCCGTTTCATTGAAAGACAATACAGGTGAAGAGCATCGGCTCCATTCGTTACCGTTTCGACGTAATAGCCTGCATTTTTCAGTATTCTGTCCACAACCGCCCGAATAACTTCATCATCATCCATGACCAGAATACGCTTCGTTCCGGTGCACTTCGGGACAGTTTCCGGGAACTGTCCATCCTCCTCCCTGACCGCCGGAAGGTAGAACATAAAGGTTGTGCCCTGTCCAAGCCGAGATTTTGCCGTTATAAATCCGTTATGTTTTCTAATGATAGAGTAGACGGTCGACAGACCCAAACCGTTTCTTTTGCTCGATGTTGTAAAATAAGGGTCGAATATCTTTGACAAGTTGTCCCTTGATATACCCTTACCGGTGTCACTTATGGAAATTTTCAGATATTTGCCCGGCAAGAGAGGAATGATCGCTTCGGTCGCATCGCTTATCTCATCGTGTATTTCCATATTTTGAGCAAAGACGGTGATGGTTCCACCATTTGGCATCGACTGCTTAGCATTTATCAACAGATTATTGAGCACCTGATCGATTTGTCCCCTGTCAATTTCAACCCCCCATAGATTTTCATCCACCTTAAGGTCGCATTCTATGCTGGAGCCGCTGAGGCAAAAACCGACCGAATCTTCGATCAGCTCGCGAATGGATGCATTCTCTTTTACAGGCGCCCCCCCTTTGGCGAAGGTCAACAGCCGATTGGTCAGTTTACTTGCCTTAAATGCCGCTTTCTCCGCATCGGTAATCATTGTATGAGGCTCCGAATCGGTTTTTAATCCGGTTTTGACCATGAACAGATTTGTAATAATACCTGTGAGGATATTGTTAAAATCGTGAGCTATTCCGCCGGCAAGTACCCCTATGGCCTCCAGCTTACGTGCCCTGAACAGCTCCTCTTCCATACGACGCCTCTCGGTGATGTCCTGAAGCGCCAGAACCGTCCCGATAATCTCATGGGTTGATGCTCGCATTGGGGTTGCGGTATAGATAATCGTGCGCCTGTTGCGACCACTTCCTGTGGAGATTTCACCATCAATGCCCTTTCCTTCGGAAACAACACTTTTGGCGCTTTGCGCAATCTCGGCGAATGTATCGATTGAATGGAACTTTTCCTGTAGGTTTTTTCCGATAATCTCCTTTGCACCTATACCAAGTAGTTTTTCGGCGACACCATTTATCAGAAGAATACGCCCCTCAGTATCGGTCGAAATGATGCCGTCCCCGGTCGAACGAAGAGTAACATCAAGCAGCTCCTTTTCCTTGGCCAGATCCATCTCGGCCTTTTTGCGCTTGGTCACCTCGCGGATTATGGCAGTATAGTAGGTCGCATCCCTGCTCTGCCATGACGAAAGTGAGATCTCAGCGGGAAAATTCGAGCTGTCCTTGCGCTTACCCAGAGCCTCGATCATATGTGCCCTGTCAACATTTTCGGCCTCACGGGCTATTACCTGTTGAACGTTTTCAAGCAGGTGGTTGAAAGTATCATCGGGTACAAGCATGGAGATATGCTTACCGATTATCTCGTGAGACTCGTAACCAAACATTATTTCTGCACCGCGATTCCAGAAAAGAATATTGCCCGAGCAATCCGCCGAAAGGATCGCCTCATGAGCCGTCTGGGCCAATGCCCTAAACTTTTGCTCACTTTCCTTAAGAGCCTCCTCCGCAAAGCGCACGTCGGCGATGTCTTCCTTTAAACGAATGTTTTGCTGCTGAAGCTCACCAATACGTTCTGTCAAACAGTCGAATATTGACTGAAAGGACTCCATAACCGGGACCAGTAAGGCATCAACAACAGCTTTAGGCTCGGAACCTTCAGAAACGCCATTCCTGTCAATATACGAAACGATTTCATCTCTTGCCCGATAGAAATGTTTACGAAACTGATCTTTTTGCAACGAATCAAGACTCATTTTTTCCTGCTTGCCGGGTAAAAAAAAAGCTGCCGCCGGTGATTCAGATACAATTTATTATAACCACAAAAAGCAGATATCGCAATTAAATCCAAATTTTACGCGGGGGAATATCTGTCGCTCCACCATCTGGGGTGCCTGCTTTAGATATCTTTTCACATTTTTTTGAAAATTCGATAACAAAATACATTCAATTTTATCAGAAATATGGTATTATTTAAATTATGCGCTTTAGTTTTCTCCATCTTTTCCCATAAACCTTCTTAAGCAGCTCTCTTTCGATATCATGCCCCGGAAAATCATGCACTGAATCCAAAAACGGCCTTCATCTACTGCTTGTAACACAATCAAATCACATTCGAAACCCTCTCAAGTACATATGTACCTTTAATCTGTTTGCCATTCCGTATTTTTGAATGTGGAACTAAGTATTTGACTTAAACCTATAATGAGCGATTCTCTCAGGTGATTCGCATATCGGTTAAAATTCAAGGATATCAGCAATACTGGAAATACCTCACTGGGCTTTTCAATCGATGTTTCGATTCCCCTGTCCTTGAATCATTGAGCTGATCGTCCGCTCAATCCAGGTTAAATCTACTTGCTTCTAAAACCTGAATTTTCCGAGGAGATAGATTGAGTAAAGTGGTTAACAGTTTGTATCTTGGGCTTATAATTGTTATTTTCCCGATGATCGGTCTCCACTGCTCAGCCGGTGACGTGGAGTATCGTTTTGGAGAGCTTAAAGTATACAGCTTTCAGGCGGGCATGTGTCGGGCTTATCTTATAAAAGACATGTCAAGAGGGTATCTTATTGATGCGGGTTCACCCGGACAATGTGAAAACATCCTCAGGCACATGAAAGCATACGGGATCGATTCACTGGCGCTAATTATTCTAACCCACGGTCATTTCGATCATTACGGCAGTGCGGCGGATCTCCGTGACAGCACCGGCGCACCGATTGCGATCCATGAGGCGGACTCAGTCTGGGCTGCCCGGGCACAGACACCTTTACCTAAAATCAAAACATGGGGCATACTGGGAAAAATGTTACTCCCTCTGGCCCAGAGAGTTTATCGACCAAAACCCACCAAGGCAGATGTGATATTAACGGACAAACAGAGCCTGAAACCATACGGGCTGCATGCAACTATAATGCATACTCCCGGGCATACACCCGGCTCGATTACCATAATGGTTCAGGACAGTATTGCCTTTGCCGGTGATCTAATTTCGGCCAGGCCCACGAATCATGTCCAGCGCTACTATGCATTCGACTGGGATCAGGTTAGAGAGAGTTTCCACCGTTTGCAGAATATGAAGCCTGCATGGACATTTCCCGGACACGGAACTCCTCCTTTGTCGGCACGGGATATCCAGGAACTCAAACCCAGGTACTAAGGAAAGTTGAATGAATGAAAACAAACCGGTTTCTCTGAAACTATTTGAAAAGCCTTTCATCTGCCATGTATGTAAAAACGATCATTTTATACAAAAATCGTCACAAATTACTTTTCAGGGCGGTTCCTTTCTGGGTAGATCGCAGGAGAATTTGACGGTGCTGATCTGTAATCAATGCGGCTATGTTCATTCTTTTGCACCAAGATTCGGTTCTTTTGACAGGAAAACAAAATAATGGTCGGCAAGATCAAACCGGTTGACTTGTAGGTTTTCTTCCTGTACGATTTGACGGCACCGGTATCCGGCTTTCCGACCACATGTCCTTATTTCCAATATTTCAAGGGGTTATAATTTTCGTATGAGCTTAAAACTGATCTCTATAGTAGTAATCGTGATCGGCAGTCTGCTTCAAACGACTGCCGCTTCAGTCGGTCCTGTCGAAAAACACGGACATCTCAGGGTAGAGGGTAACCGAATAGTAGACCAGCACGGGAATCCCGCTCAGCTTCGCGGCATGAGTCTTTTCTGGAGTCAGTGGATGGACAGGTATTACAACAAGCGTGTGGTCAACTGGCTTGTTGATGATTGGAAAGTTACAGTCGTGCGTGCCGCCATGGGCGTAAAGCATGAGGAATCCGAAACGGGGTATCTTTATGACGGCTCGGAGAGATACAAGGTGGAAACCGTGGTCAATGCGGCGATTAAAAAAGGGATCTATGTAATAATCGATTGGCATGACCATCATGCCCACGAAAACACTCGCAGGGCTCGCAGGTTTTTCGAAGAGATGGCCCGCAAATACGGCGATCACCCTAACGTTATCTATGAGATCTACAACGAACCAATACATGTGGGCTGGTCGGATGTGGTAAAACCCTATGCAGAAGAGATAGTAGAGGCTATACGGGCGATCGATCCGGACAATCTGATAATTATCGGAACTCCGACATGGTCTCAGGATGTAGATGAAGCGGCTAAGGATCCGGTGAAAGGAGATAATCTGGTATATTCGCTTCATTATTATGCGGCAACTCATGGCGGGGATCTCCGGGAAAAAGCCAGATTTGCGCTGGATAAGGGCATAGCGCTGTTTGTTTCTGAATTTGGTACCTGCCTGGCCTCGGGAGACGGTTTTATGGACTCGGTAAGCACGGAGGCCTGGTTTAATTTTCTTGATGAGCACAAGATAAGCTGGTGTAACTGGTCAATCGCCGATAAGGATGAAACCGCTTCGGCTCTCAAGCCGGGTACTAGCTGGTATGGTAAGTGGCGCCACAAAGATTTGACCCCATCGGGAAGATTGATCAGAAGAAAATTGCGCCTGGATGCGGGATTTGAGGATGATACTCCGCCCCCCGAGAAGAAAAAAAGGAAGAAAGAGCCCTGGTTGAAGATAAAACCTTTGAGGTAAATCGCACATATCCGGCTGTCATTTCAACTGCTTATACGCATTCAAAATTTGTTTCATTACCCATTTGAATTCTGACGATCCGCTTCTTCGCTCATCCAAGAGCTTGTAGAGGATGCCGAGATCGGCCCTGATCATAAAGGCTTTTAACCTGCGTTTGAGGTGTTGGTCATCAACTATCGAGAGCCCCTCAGCCCATCGGCGGACCAACTTGGTCATTTCCATTTCGGAGAAGACCTCGGGTGTCTTCCGGAATTCGTATCTGAGATGAGCCGACAGCTTGGCGATATCGTAAGCTGGATCCCAGAGCATCGTATGCTCACAATCGAGCACCGCGACATAGGATGGTTTGTGATCAAACACAGTTTCGTACCCGTATATGACGGAAGCGGGGGTGATATTTCCATGTATCTGTATATAGTTCGATTCGTTTCCGCCTAACTCTGCCGTCTCATATTCTTCCATGAAAAGCAATGTATCTCTGAATCCGGCACGATAACGGTAAGGAACACTATCATAAAACCCCTTCAGCATTCGTAGAAATGAACGCTCGCGGGCAAGAGTATTCTCGTAAGACGATAATTTTAGTTCCGAGCCATGAAGATGGATCAGCCAGTCTGTCACCCCGTTTAACAACAGGCTTTTTACAGGTCCGGGCACACTTGGCAAGAGTCGGCCAAGGTTTTGTCCTTTCAGATTCCGCTCGAGAATTGCTTTTTCCATATCATCCCTGCCGATTATTTTCGGTATGCGAAAGTAGCCCTTGTCGAATCGGCCTTTTCTGATGTACTCTACCAAATCGGCTCTCTCGAGGGCATCTTTCCAGGCTTCCTCGTCCACCGCAATCTGCTTTACGGTAAAGTTGGTGCTTTTGTTTTCGGTTCGTGTACCCAAATGCACTCTTATCCCGATACTCTTCCCTACCCACTCTCGCCTTTGGGTAAGCAGAGGACGTGCACATGCGCCGCGAAGCTGTCTGATAAGGGAGTCCATGTCGCCAACCGGATGATCGAAGATTGTTGGGAAAGTGGCTACCCGTTTCTTATTATGCACATCGCTTCCTCCAATAGCCTTGAACCGGTACCGATGCCAGGCGCTGAGAGCACGATAATTTTCGATCACACTCTGATTGCCGTTCAAAACTTCTATACCGTCCAGCAGCGGATGTTCAAGATCATTTGGTGAGGGAATTTTCCCGTCACGCCAGGGATGAGCCCAGATAAGGCAAGCATCAGGAAATGCACCTCGAAGGTGTTCCAATGAGATTTTTTTGGCAATAGTTCGATCGGCACCATACACAAGCACATGCCCCAGTTCTGTCTCTACTTCCTGGGCCGCCATAAGCACAAACCAATCGGGTATGCAGGCCTTTTCGCGCAGATTCTCCAGATCTTTTTGGGGCCAAAGATAATGGTGCTCAGTGAGGACTATACCGTCCAGTCCACTTTTGAGCGCACGACGAAGAAGTGTTCCCGGTAAGATCCGGCTGCACCGGCTTTTCGGATAGGTGTGGCAATGCATATCAATAAGCATAACGTTTTTATCTTGGTTTAGGAAAAATGGACGGTTAATATCATTTTCTTTAAAAATATATAGTCGCTCCATTGCATGAACCGTACCACCGATGAAGAAATGGAGCACAAGAACCGCAAGTAAAGGAAACAATCCTCGTCCACATGCCCTGAAAAATGAATGTATGTTAATTTATTTGCGTTCTTTTATATTATAGGGGCAAGTGTCTGGAAGAGCACCTGTCGTGCTTTTTGTAGATTTTCATCCGAGTACTTATTGCCGATATACCTACATGCGTTCAACAGCCCTTAATTTTTTCATAACATTCCTGCTCTCTTACGGTTATGCCCAAATCCCCGAAAGCATGGAAATTCTGGTAGTCGACTCGGTTACAGACATTTCCATAGCGGAGGCATGGGTGTTTTTAGACGAGAAAGATAGTTGCCGGACTGGGGGAAACGGCACCTGTATTTTTGATTCACTCTCTCCCGGCACGCATCTGGTAACCATCAAGGCATTGGGCTTCCAAGCCGTAACCAGATCAATTGAAATTCAAAGCAGAGAAGAAAATAATTATGTCATAAGGCTTAACAGAGAGGCCGTCCAGCAGCTGGATAAGATGGTAGTTATAGGATATGAGACATCCGACTCCACCGCCTCTCCGATCAATTCCTTCACCCGACTGGACTCCTTTGAACTTACCAACACTCCGGGGACCGCCAACGACATAAACCGCGTTTTGGCATCACACCCTGCGGTTGTCGGCGCAACCGGTAACGAGTTTGACAACGCGATTTATGTCCGAGGGGGTGCTTCATTTGAAAACATGTACCTAATCGACGGTATCGAGATGGAGGATGCGAACCATTTCTCTCTACTGGATTTCTCCGGCGGCAAAATAGGATTCATTAACAGTTCACTGGTAAAGCACCTGGATTTCTATTTCGGCGCTTTTCCCTCCGCACACCCCTCCAGACTATCTTCGGTCATGGAAATCAATCTCCGCAACGGCTCGATGACAAAGCCCGGTTTAAGTGCGGATCTGAATGTATCTGGCATAGGAATAACCGCTGAAACACCTATGGGCAAAAAGGCGTCTGTGCTTGCCAACCTTCGATTCACCGATGCCACCCTGCTGGAGGATTTTCTGACGGAGTTTGGCGTTCCAAGATACGGCGACGCGATCTTGAAAACAGTTGTGGCACCGGATGAAAACAATCTTTTCAGATTTACCGCTGTTGGTGCCTATGACAACTATAAAGACTATTATGATCCGGAAAATTACCGGGGCTCGGGTCATATATATAAATTGTGGATCCATCAGGCAGGTGCGATAGCAGCCTGGGAATACGACAACGGGGCTTTCGAAAATGAGATTAGTATTTCAGGTGTATTTAGAGATCTGCAAGAAGGAGAGTTTCTTGACAATTATCAGGATACGATTGTAATAAATTCCGATTTTCGCAACATTTCACTAAATCACAGAATTAAATCGGGCCTCGGTTATGCGGTAATGGAGTTTGATACTATATACGAATACAAGCGATTTATCGCGAGTGATACTGTTTCCACAAATGGTGACAAGCGAGCACATATTCTATTGAAAAACGATTTCGCACTATCACTTCGCCAAGATGATCAGTTCAAATTTGGATTCTCGGCGGGAAACTTCCGATATACCAGTGAAATTATAAGGAAATTCACTTCAAGCAGCTCATATTTCGTGCATTCCGGGGATTCTTTGATTGCCGTTCCCCACTTGTCGGAAACAAGTTTACCCTTGGATATCGATTCCACGATTGATTTGCGGCGATTTTCGGGATATGCGGAGTATGTTTTACAAAAAGGTAAACTGAAAGCCGTCGCGGGCATACGTGGTGAATATTTTACCTTGATAGACGATTACGGATTCTCACCCCGTCTGGGTTTACAACTAAACATTCCCCGCATCGGTACGTTCTCTCAAAGCTGCGGTCTTTATTATCAATTGCCGCCGCAGTTTAATACACTTATTGAACGGTTAATTTTCTCCAACCGCCATACATTGAGTGATATTGATCTCCAAAGGTGTTGGCAAACCGTATTCGGCTATCATAGAGCCCTTCCGGCCGGTCACGCTTTAAAACTGGAAAGCTATTTCAAATGGTATGATCGTGATTTCCTTTTTTCTTATCCTATAGAAAAACACTTCAGAACGGTTTTGGAGGAAAGCCGGCACCAGGCCCACTACCCGAAGGGAAAGAAAAGAGCTTACGGTATTGAATTATCCTTCCAGAGATCCTCTTACAGGCATCTGTACTACTCACTTTGCGGATCTGTTTTTCATGTTGAAAACGAGTATACAGACGATAAATGGTACAACGACAAAAACAACGTACGCGCAACGGTGGGCTTTGACGCTGGATGGGCCGGGAATCATCATGGTATCGCTTTGCGACTAAGCGCAACGGGTGGCCGCCCTTACACGCCAACAGAAAAAAGAGTGTATTCCCATTCCCCTAAGATTTTCGAAGTTCCTTCTCAAAATTACTACAGCCGATTCTTGGAACCTGTATTAATTGTCAATCTCAGATACTCTTTCAAGGCAACTCCTCGATGGGGCAGTATCGGAGGATACATTGACATACTCAATCTCTTTAACCATGTATCGGTTGTAGAATCATTTTTAGACCCATATTGGGATTGGGTTGAAATAAAAAACAATGGTATCGTACCGGTTATCGGCATTGAGGCCGCTTTTTAAAGACTTTTCGCCAAGCCGTCTTACCCCGCCTCTCCGCTGATCCGGATCACGATTGACCCCGGAACCTGCAAACTTATCCCTTCTAGGCCGCAAAATCTTGTATTTTTGTTTGAAAGAAGATTTTCACAGCGGTTCAGGAGTTAGCAGCATGACGGAAAAATGGAAGATTGAGACGCGCGCCGTTCAGGGTGTATATAAGCCTCAAAGCGGTCAACCCAGGGTCCTGCCGATTGCCCAGAGTACGACATTTATGTACGATACGGTGGATCAGGCGGCTCAGCTTTTCGACCTTGAAGCCGAAGGCCACATGTACACGCGTATAAGTAATCCTACTATAGAGATGTTTGAAAAGAAGTTAGCCGGGCTTGAAGGCGGTGTTGGTGCCCTTGCCTGCTCATCGGGACAGGCCGCATCGACATTATCAATCCTTAACATCTGCAAAAGCGGTGAACATGTGGTATCATCCAGCACGATTTATGGAGGTACCTACAATCTTTTCTTCCACACTTTTAAAAAGCTTGGAATAGAAGTTACTTTCATAAAGGCAGATGCTTCCGTCGATGAAATCAGGAAGGCATTCCGTCCCAACACAAAGGCTCTTTTTGCCGAAAGTCTGGAAAACCCCGGCATGAATGTTCTGGATTTCGATAAATTCGCCGCCGTTGCCCGCGAGATGGACGTTCCGCTTATCGTCGACAACACATTCCCTACCCCTTACTATTGCAATCCTTTGGAGTTGGGAGCAAATATCATAGTTCATTCCAGCACGAAATACCTGGATGGGCACGCTTGCTGTGTGGGTGGAGTTATCGTTGACGGAGGCAATTACAACTGGCGCAATGGGAAATATCCCGAGCTGGTGGAGCCGGATCCAAGCTATCATGGAGTAAGTTATGTGGAGCGATTCGGTGATGCCGCCTATATCACTAAGGCCCGCACTCAATACATGAGGGATCTTGGTACGACGATGAGTCCGATGAACGCATTTCTTACCAATATGGGAATAGAGACGCTTCACGTGCGCATGGACCGCCACAGCGCAAATGCCCAGGCGCTTGCCGAGCATCTCCAGAACCATCCCAAGGTAAGCTGGGTAAACTATCCCGGCCTGAGATCATCGAAAAGCCATGAGCTTGCCAAAAAGTATCTGCGCGGATGCAGCGGCGTTCTCACCTTCGGCGTCAAGGGTGGTGTAGAGGAGGGGATTCGATTCATGAACAGCCTCACACTTGCGGCGATAGTAGTGCATGTGGCCGATGTGCGCACCTGCGTGCTTCACCCCGCCGGCATGACTCACCGGCAGCTGACCGCAAAGCAGCAGATAGAGGCCGGTGTAACGCCCGACCTTATCAGGGTTTCGGTGGGAATAGAGCATATCAGTGATATAATCGCGGATTTTGACCGGGCGCTGGAGAGGGTTTAAAGCCGGGACCTGGGATGCATTTATTGCATAAGCTTTGCACATATTGGGGACAGCAATCTTTTATCCCGCTATATGTGACTTTTAGCGCAATAAACGCATCCTCGTCCCCAAATATTTGTTTGCAAATGTTTCAAAATTGAAAGATTCATTCAGACAGTAATGCCCTCTTTAAGCTGGAAAATTTTGACGGTCACCAGAATATGGCGCAGGGGCTGCACCAAACACCCCATTACCCAACCCGCTATTCTCCGTCATCCTCGAACAGCAGATCGACATACTTTTTTCCCTTTTGCGAGAGAAACGGCATCAGCTCCTCAACGGTAACCGGGTATTCATCTTCGCAGGCTTTACAACAGTGGCCGAAAGTGGTGTAGAAAACCAACCCTGTGGAATCCGGCCGAATAGAATAACTTCTGTTATCATAAACTATGGATGAGCATTCATCAAGGATTTCACTCTTGCTTAGAATCAATTTGTTTACCTCTTCACCGACTCCCCGTTCAGACAAATACTTTGTATCTATCCAGTCTTCCCAATCCCCTATGTTAACCTCTTCACCGGAAGAAAGATCGAACACTCTATACGAAACACCCGTAAAAGGGTGTGCACCGCCACAAAATCCGTTGTTGCTTTCGACGGTTACAAGAATTCGATCTGTCCATAGATGGGGTTCAGAAGTTCGGTTTTCCTCACACTCCCCACTTCCCAACGATGAAAGAGTGCCTCTTCGACATGAATAGAAGTCTTTAGCTCTCCCTTTACCTCCGGGGTAATCGGCATTCAGCATTTGATTGATCTTTTGCTCCGGTTCACCTCCCCCGGCAAGCTCAAACCATTTCATCGAAATACCTCCGTCCTCCATGCGCAACCAACGATAGTATCGGCCTTTTAAATCTCTTAAGGTGTCGATGCTGATCGGCGGCAGCTTTTCTATTGGATCATTATAAAGGTCACATCCGCAGGGAGAGCCCAAATACTCTTCATTACTCCCACAGCTGCCCATGAAACGCAAGGTTATCGGCAGGGAAACGTTTTTCTTTCGGTTGAACCATTTGCCCGTCGCGCTGCTTTTAGTGACCGTTTCGATCACCCAGTCACAGGAATCAGGCTCAGACCACTTACCCCCTCCAATAACCTCAAGAGGTATAGGTTGACGGTATTTTAGATAGTAGTAACTCCCAGACGTGTAGTACTCACCATCCCGTCCCTGAAAGCAGGCGATTATTTTGTATTTACCTATGGTTCCCTTCCATGTTCCAAAAAGAGGCGTTTTGTTTTGAGCCGAAGAGCTGAAAATACACAAAGCAATAGCAACAATAGTTTTACGGTTGAGCATTCTGTTCCCTTATGAGAAGCCTCGTAAACGAAGGCGATTATTGTCGGCAATACAGGACTAATAATTCCGGACTTAACCCCCCAATACGCCGCCTTTTATCGGTCGGATCAAGTAGTACCGCATCAACCGAAGGAAAGGATGAAGGAATATCGCCTGGATTAGAATCGAATATTTCAACACCAATTGTATTCGAAAAAGACCGCTGCCTTGGGCAACTTGAAGGCAGCGGCTTAGAATAACTGCTTTGGCTCTGTTTTTTACTTAAGGATTATCCTGTCCGTTACAGTTTTTTCGTTGAGATAAAGTTTTGAAATCAAAACACCTCCGGCCAAATGATTTCCGAAAGACTTTAGCCGAAGACTAAAGTTATGATTTCCCTCCCGCAATTTCCCCAAGTCAAAACACATTACTCTTTTTCCGTTCACCGCAAAAAGGCCCCCGTGTATATGGGCGGTTTGTTGAAGTCTGAATTGCAGGTGTAGACTGTTCCCCTTTACCTTGGCCGAATATGCAGAACAATCCACCGGTCCTGTTTTCCTCTGCCTGATGTCGCTCTGCTGCTCTGCAAAAGGATCGTTTTGTTCATCCCAGCTGCCCCCTTGCGATAAAACTGTAAACAACGCGTTATATGGCATTGTCTGAAAAATAGTAAACTCCGCCATGGAGATGGCATCCAGATCGTCACCGAATTGACGTTCCTTAGGCAAGGAATTTACCGAAGGATAGGTTTGCGGATCAGCAAGCTGCATCACTCCCGGACCGAAAACGGTAATACCGGGCTTTGGTCCCAATCCCAGAGATTTTGTATACTCGCTCTCTCTGTCGTGAGGGTTATGAACCTGGTGAAAACCCAGACCGGTCACATAGCTTATGCCCAGCGGATTCAACCCGAGGATATAGTTCATCAGCGCGCATGCGCCGTCGATATAATTCTGCTCTCCGGTCAGTCCCCAGTAAAGTATCGGCGCAGATGCATACTGAGGCTGTGTTACATTGTGCCCCCAACCTCCCCGGGCGGGATTGTTTCCTACCGGATAAGCATATTTATCAAGTTCCTCCAGATGCACATCCGCCCTTCTCTTAAGAGCGTCTGTAAAGACGCCAACCAGCTCCGCATCGGTAGATTTTTCCTTTTCTACTAAATAAGAGTAATAGTATGCCGGGTTATCGCATGCATCGTCGTTTATTAAATAGCCCGGGACTTCAAACAAATTATCACCAAAATTATTCACCACATCTTTGAGGCTCCTGATCCGGTCATGCGCTTCATCTTCGCCGAAAAGCAGATATCTTTGAACGAAGTAGTAGAGTTCCTCGGGATCCGCCATATTGTTCTTTATGTATTCATATGACCTTTCTGCCCTTTCAACCAGCTCTGCCGAGTACGCAGAGTCGAAGGGTTGAATGATTCGGGCCAAATGCATGAAAAGCCCGGCACCAATTGCAGCCGCTCGATTATCGGTCCTGACAGTGCCGTAAAGCATTGTATCTTCATCCATCGGTGCAACAAACGGACTTGCATAGCCTTTGGTCTCTGTACCAAAATGGATACTTCCGTCCTCATTTTGTAAGTACTCCCAGGCTAAAGTCCCCCAAACCGCCTCATCGATTATGTCGGGGATTCCATTTTCGTTTCCAATAACATTGAATTCCTCGTCGAATTGATCGGGAATATTGTATTGTCCGTCAAAAAACAGATCGGGAAACGCCTCATATATCATAAGGTTAATTACCGGATTTGCCATATGATAGGCGCGTCGGTCGGCATCGCCCGCATCATGATAGCCGCCGTAGACCTCAAAAGTCGGCTCATTTCCATTTACTTCGATGTTAGCTTCACCTATCGATCCATCAACATCGTAGATATTTACGTGACAGGCGGTATGTCGAAAATCCCACCCATACGGCTCGACCAGCGGACAGCCGCAGCGCTGGTAGTATTGGCCGCGAAACATGATATGCGCCAGTCGCCTGGAGAAATCTCCCCCCACACCAAAAGGGTGTGAGCTTCCGTACCCTTTGACCGCGATCTTGTAGGGACCGCCTGGGGGAACCTGCGACAGATCGATTCGATAGACGTGATCTCCGGATGTCGGGCTCGCGCCGATTTCGGTCAAGCTCCCCATGGCTACTGTTTCACCGCTATATATATCAAACACCTCATAGTCGGGAAGATCTCCCTCGATACGCTCCCCTCCCCCATCGCCCAGCCATACGGCAAAAAGCGCATAGTTATTCTCTGAAAGTGCACTGTAGGCGGCCTGGTTTGTCTTGATCGACTCACAGAAGATCGATCGTTCGGCAAACTGGATAGTAGTATCACCATAAGGCGTCGCGATCGCATAGTTTTCACCCTCCACAAGCTTTTGGGCCAGATGCAGGTAGACGTGATGATCGCAGGAGTCGGCCTCCATCGCATACAGGTTGATATCCCCAACCTCCGTGCCGTTAACCGTCCACTGCGACTGATCCCGACTAACCTCCTGAGGATTTACGCTGGAACCTCTCATGAATACCACAAGGATATCGTCTGAAGCCGTACGAATTTCGCTTATTTCCAGCGCCTGCGCCCATGTAATAGCCCCGCAGAGAAGTATCATTGCAATGATTCGTCTCATCTCTACTCCTTTTTCAGATATTTTGCGCCCATATTTCACAGTTATGACAAATATAAGGAAAACCACAACGTTTAGCCTCATCGATCATTAATCTGACTTAGGAATTGATCCAAGAGTATTATAGAGCGGATTAGGGACCGGCTTTGGTCCCTTAAGTATTGCTAGAGAGATCAAAGCCGGTCCGCCGCCGGATGATGTATATTTCCCTTGAATGATTTTTCAACCACGCGAAAGGTCCGTTTGATGTTTAAACGTATTGCTCATGTTTGTCTCAATGTACAAAATCTCGCCCGCTCAACCGACTACTATTCAGCTCTCGGTTTTTCTCCCCTCTTCAAGTTCACCAGAGACGGTGCCCTGTTTGGAGCGTATCTGAAGATTTCTGAGGGCAATTATATCGAGATGTTTGAGGACAAAAACCTCCATAATCCTCAGAACACGGGTATCGTTCACTTCTGTCTGGAAACAGAAAATATCGACAAGGTGATCGAGAATCTCAAGAAAAAGGGAATCGATTTCACCGAGAAGAAAATAGGCTGCGATCACACCTACCAGATCTGGCTGAGCGATCCCGACGGCAACAAGTTCGAGGTTCATCAGTACACAGAAAAGAGCAGCCAAATAACCGGGGAAAGCGTGGAGGCCGACTGGTAAGAGTAGTACATAAGACCAGGGGGCAGAAAGTTAGGAAACTCACCCCTTCCAAGCCTTCCACTCGTCTAAGGGAGGACCGCAGAGGGTGGGTTTTACAGTAAAGGCGGAGCGGTTATTAATCCCTCTGGATTAGCACTTAAGGGATTAAGGCTAGTCCGTCCCCGAGTGTCTCAGCGCCCGATCACCCCGTTTCGTTGGGCCCATTTAAGTATATCTTTTGCCATCTTTTTGCCAACCTCCATGAGGTTATGTCCAACCCCCTTGTAGACGATCTGCTCGATATTTACACCGGCTGTCTGAAGCTGCGCTATTACTTCTTTCTGCTTACGGATATTTACATTATCCTTCTCTCCGTTCAGATACAAAACGGGCGCTTTTATCTTTTTGAGATCCACGGCGGGGTCATACCTGAGATACGATGACCAGAACTTGTACGGATGTCCCAAAAAACCCTTGTTTACACTTGTTGAATCTGCATATATGGAATCCACTATCGCCCCGAACGTTTCAACGCTTTCGATCCTCTCGAATATGCCGATGTCATTCTTTACGCTGTACTCGATATCTTGCACGAACGGAAAAACGCTTCCCGCCATGCAAACCATCCCTTTCACACTTTGGCTGTATTTAAGCGCAATACCGGGAGCGAGCATCGTACCTTCGGAATCGGCAAGTATGAGAATGTCCTTGGTTCCCTTCTCCAGCAGATCATCGATGATTATTGTAAGATCATGCATACGCTGTGCGCGATTGTCGTGTATGTAGTACTTTTGAGGATCGTCGATATACGATTTCTCGGGATATACGATAGAGTAACCAAACATCGATGCTTCCGCCCCCATCCCGAAATCACGCGACGCCGGAAATCGCCCCGTCCCCCGGATAAACAAAACTACCTTTTCGTAATTTAGCGTATCGGGATATCCCAGATAATACATAACCTCATTTAGCGGCCCCTTCACGAAATTCCTCTGCATTTTGAGGCTTAAATTATGCCTGCAACCCGAAAAAATTAGCCATGCTGAAAGGATATAGAATCCGGCGATTCTCATTCTTGTCACTCCTTGTCTGCCAAAACTCCCCATGCCTCACGGGCGGACTATGCCGCCCAGACGGTCGCGAATACATCCCGACAGAGCGGAACAATATTCTTTAAATATAGTATCAACCCTTAATCGAACCCTTCTGTAAGGGAGGTTCGCAGGAGGGGACGGACTAGTTTTAATCCCTTAACGATTAAGCTTAAGGGATTAAAACTAGTCCGTCCCCGAGGCATGCAGGCGGGAAACGAGGATCCTCTTTGGTCTACAGTCACTTATCGGATCCGATAGTTATCTGCTTTAGCGGGACAAGAAGGAGACCCCCAGTTAAATGATCTCAGGTGTCCATCGTCCTTCCTCCTCCCAAAAGATTTACCCCTCTTAACCGAAATAATCATAAGTATGGTACCGTGGGTATTTATGAATGATACCGCACATACCACCGCATGCCATTCATAAGTTCCCGCTCACCTTTAATGATGTTTTGCAGTCCGGCAAAATGCTATTTTTTTGGCCTATGTCTGATATGAACACCACCAGCCACATTGCGGTAAATCGCCCGTTTTCCTACGATATAAACCTGCCGATTCATGAGAAACGACGGGAGATCGTATCATCTATTCGTGAGAACCCGGTCACCATAGTGGCCGGGGAGACCGGTTCGGGTAAGACCACTCAACTTCCCCTGATGTGCCTTGAGGCCGGGAGGGGAAGGGAGGGCAGAATCGCCTGCACCCAGCCCAGACGTATAGCGGCGGTCTCACTGGCTCACCATGTGGCGGAAGCTTTTGGGACGGAGGTGGGAACGGATGTAGGATACAGGGTTCGTTTCACCGACAGTGTCGCCGCATCTACGAGGATAAAATTTGTCACCGACGGGATGCTTTTAGCCGAGCTTGGCGGCGACAAGCACCTTAACGAGTATGATACGGTTATCATCGATGAGGCACACGAACGGTCGGTGAATATTGATTTTCTTCTGGGCTGTTTCCGAGCGCTTCTTTCGAAGAGGTCCAATCTGCGGCTGATAATTTCATCGGCCACTATTGACACCAAACTCTTCTCCCGCGCCTTTAATCACGCACCGGTTTTCCATGCCTCGGGAAGGATGTTTCCGATTGAAATCCGCTATCAGCCCATAATCGAGCTTTGGCAGGGTAATCGGCTGGACGGCTACCTGGAAGGAGCGCTTCTGGCCATTCGGGACATTATGGAAAAAGACGACTCGGGGGATATGCTTGTTTTCCTTCCAACGACCGATGATATCAACGAGCTGGCGGCAAGAGTGCGACCGCTTGCGGCCGAGAAGGGCCGTGATGTTTTTCCTTTACATAGTCGTCTTCCGATTTCCGAGCAAAACCGGATCTTTGAAATAAGCGACAGACAAAAGATCGTAATCTCCACAAACATTGCAGAAACATCACTGACCGTTCCCAATGTGAAGTATGTAATCGATACGGGACTGGCCCGCGTCAGCCGATACGATCCTTCGGGGGGGATTACCCGTATGCCGATTCAGGCCATATCTCGTGCATCCGCGGAGCAGCGGGCCGGCCGTTGCGGTCGTGTGCGAAACGGCGTGTGCATTCGGCTGTATTCGGAACAAGACTATAATAACCGCCCCAGTTTCTCCATACCCGAAATCAGACGCAGTAACCTCTCGGGTGTACTGCTTCAGATGGCATATCTGGGACTGGGAAAAGCTTCAAGTTTTCCCTTCCTGCAGCGTCCCAATTTAAAGGCCGTCAATGAAGGCATCCGCGCGTTGCGTCAACTTGGCGCATTCACCTCTAAAGCACAGCTGACGAATCTCGGAAGGAAAATGGCACGCATGCCGCTTGATCCTCCGGTTGCCCGAATGCTTTTGTACGCAAAAAAGTTTGGAGTGGTCGAGCAGGTAATAACAATCGCATCGGCGCTTTCCATCGATGACCCGCGTATAAGAAGCGATACGGCCGCAGGTTCAAACAGCTCATGCAGCCATCCCGACTCCGATTTCATGAGCTTCCTTAAGCTTTGGGAAGCATATCGTAAAAATTGCCGAACTCATAATCCGACGGCGCTTAAATCTTTCTGCACACGATTTAATCTTTCGCCCCAGAGAATGCGCGAATGGCAATATACACATAAGCAGATCTCACGCATTTGTAAAACCCTGCTGTCTTGCGGCAAACAAAACCCTCAAGAGCGCAATCAAAAAGCCTTGTACGAGGCGATCCATAAGAGTCTTCTTTCCGGTCTTATCGGAAACTGTGCACTGCGACAGGAAAACGGACTTTACAGAGGGCTGCAGGAACACGATATAATGATTCACCCCTCCTCTACTCTTTTCAGGAAGAAGCCTCGCTGGATACTGTTTCATCAGATGTTGGAAACCAAACGTATTTACGGCCGCACAGCAGCGGTAATAAAGCCGCAATGGATAGAGGCGGTGTTTGCCCGGCGCTGCGTTCATCATTATCAGGACCCCTGGTTTGATGAAGAGAGTGGAACTGTACGCGCCCATGAAGAAGTTACTTTCGGGAGCTTCATTCTGGTGCACAACCGATCCATTGATTTAAAAGAAAAAGATATGCTCATGGCTCGTGAGATATTTATCCGGGAAGCATTGGTAAATGAAAAACTCGGCGATCGTTTTCGCTTTATTACACATAACCGAACCGTCATAGATGAGGTATTGAAAGCACAACGGAAGCTGCGTATCGATTCGCTTTACGCGGGAGACTTGGCCTTGGAACAGTTTTACTCCGACCGGCTGCCCCGGGAAGTTTACAGCAGAAAAGATTTGCTCCGATGTATACGTCAAAGGCATGATGATTCATTCTTATTCTTGAGTCAAGCGGATATAGTGACGCATCCTATCCCCCCGGAGCTCAGTTTGTATCCCGACAGGATAAAGATTGCGTCCGTCCACCTTCCAGTGGAATACCTCTATGACAAGGGAAGCATTGAGGACGGTGCGCAGATACGAGTTCCGTGGTCTTTGTATAAATCGGTTCCGTCCTGGTACTGGGAGTGGCTTCTTCCCGTTTACAAGAAGAAAAGAATCTCACACTTTATGTCCATAATCGCCGATGATCTTACCCGCAAGGGCATCGATATACCAATTGCACAAAAGCAGCTGGAGGATGCTTTGTATTCGGCTGACGGACCGTTTACAGATTCTCTTCGCAGAGCTGCGGGGCAGATACTGGGTATTGATTTGCATACAAAGGATTTACCGGCGGTACTGTTCCCTCCGGATATGTGGCCCCGCATAACGGTGATTGACAATACCAATAACGTGCTCGATTCATACCGCCCTCCATTTCAGAGGCCTCAGCTCCCCACGCATGAGTGTGCCAAACGGGATATTCTCTGGGAGCCTCACTGCCGCCAGTGGGAACGAGCCGATATAGACACGTGGGATTTTGATTCGATTGTCGATAAGGTTGCGGTCTCATCCCCCAGTCAGAATCAGGCGATTTCGGGTATACCCTCCCTGTGTATAGAGGCAGGTTCGGTTTCTTTACGGATATTCTGGTCTCAAGCTCATGCCGGTGCAGCACATGCGGCGGCCGTGAAACTGCTGCTGGAAAACAGCCTGGCGGAAGAATTAGCCTGGGCGGAAGCGGAATTGCAGCTGCCGCCCGAAACTCTCCGTGACGCAAAGAGCGTTGCGGACAGTCAATCGATATCCGAAACGCTCTTGCGACTTCTCCGTGAATATGTTCTCACCATTCCCGACCCACTTCCCACAACTCGTGAGGATTTCGCAGCCTGTGTACGCGAAGGTGCTGCAAGATTGGGACAGGCGCCGCGGGAAGTTACGCAGCTGCTCCAAAGGTATATTGACGGATACACCCGCTGCCGCAAGTTGATAAACTCATTATCCGCCAGACACAACGGGTCATTCTACCACGGTATTGCTGAAGATCTCAAACAGGAGCTTGCCGAATATCACACCCGTATGTTTATAGACTCCCTGCCCTACAAGGTGCTTGCGCACCTTCCGGACAATTTGGACTGCCTTCACAGGCGAATAGAGGTTGCCTTCCTCAGAGCAGGATCATACCGCGAAAAAATGCGCCCGGTGACCAGACTCAGGGCAAATCTCAGGGAGATTTGCCGTGATTCTTCGATGATGACTGATCCTTTACTTGTCACTCTCCACAGGCAAATAGAGCAATTTACCAAACAGCAGTTTGCCTCTCAATGTAAGAAGAAAGAGCAACTGGTAAGTGCCGATGAAATAATGGCACGAATGCTATCAGTGGCGAACTATTACGAGGTTAGAACAACCAAATAGTATTGTCGTTTTGCGCTGTTTGGCTTTCACAGCCCTTTTTGCGAATATCCGTACTCGGATACTCCAGCCATGCCACAAAACCGGTGCGCTTGAGAGTCCGCATACAAAGATACTGAATGCCTGCGGTATGCAATTTGCTTACTTTGTTCGATACATTCAAACAGGTAAGCTTTGCAGATATGAAAAAGACAGTTAAACAGCTATCCGTCTTATGGGCATTTGCAATAGCGGTTAACCCCGTTTATGCCAAAGATACACTGGAGATTGTACCCCTAATAGATATCCCGCTTACTCTGTCCACCGGAGCGGTTGGTGCGACGATTGCACTGATTCGTCCCGAGCGGTTTGTTCCGGTAGACTTCAAAGGGAACCGGCAACTTATTAACCCGATCGACAAACCGTTTGCGGGCATTTATCGTCCCCGGGCGGCGTCAGTTTCTGACCTCACGGTTGTCGCAACGATTCTGGCTTCACCCATTATTCTTGCCTTTAGCCATAATAAACCAAATGAATATCTGGATGAGCTGTTGCTGGTAACCGAATCCATATCGTTGAGCAATTTTGTGCTTCAAATAACCAAAACCGCGGTCAGCCGCCCCCGTCCTCTTATGTATGCCGAGGGGTTGAGCGCAAAGGAGCGTGCGCGCGCGGACAACTTCCTGTCCTTTTTCTCCGGGCATGCCTCTACGGCCTTTACTTTTGCAACAACCACAACCATGCTGACAGCCTGCAGTGATGTGCAGAAAAGCCTTAAAATATCCACTGCGACCCTCACACTAAGCCTGGCAACAGCTACAGCTTTGTTAAGAGTGGCCGCAGGCAAACATTTCCCAACCGATATCTTTTCGGGAGCGCTCATCGGAGCCGCCGCCTCGATTATTGTCATCGAAACGCACAGGAAGAAGGAGCCGGAGCAAAGCCCGCAAACGGAAAATGCGGTAACTGTTTTTACCTTGTCTTTACCTCTATAGGCTGCAGCCTGGATCCGTCAAAAGCCGAAGAATCAATGATTAGAGATCGAGAAATCAGGAAAACCTCTTAGACAGAAGCAGCTTTGGTCAAACATAGTTTCAAAAACAATACCGGTGGATTCACTTTCACCATTGAGTATAGAGGTCGGTACCGCTGTTGAAATCAATTACCAGCCGTTGCAAGCGCAACCACTCTCTCTTCGTTTACAGTGGTAGGAATACCTTGCTCATGCCAATGCTTTTTACATCCTGAGTAATTTAGGGGCACACATTGGGAGGGTATTTGGAGTTCGCGCATCTCGTATCCGCCGACTACGATATTTAAAAGACAGGCAACCGCCACGATTCCGTGTTCACGGTTATTCTCCCATCGCTTCAGCCATCTGGTAAAACTTGAGGTGTGAGGTACGATAAAAACCTCGAATCCACTTTCGATACCTTTCAGACGCATCCGATTTATGTTGCAATGTTTCATGCAACCTGAGCAGCAAATATCCATTCCGGTCTGCACCGCTCGGCATAAATCCTCGGGTTGGGCCCGCATACATGCGGGAAGCAGCACGGTTCGGCGTGTTGTTTTCCTGAACTCATCGGCAAACCCCCGGTTCATTATTTCCGCTCCCACCATGTTAAGCAGGTACTCGGCTTCCTTTTTACCGCAGAAGATTTCATCCTCCCGTCCACGATAGGTTGGATGAATCTCGGATAGAAACGGTTTTACTCCCTCAACATACTCGCCCAATACTTCGAAGGCTTCCCGTGAAAACCATTCGAAAAGCCCGGAGGCGGATTCGACCGATTCCTGCAACTGAGTCGTAGGTCTTTCGCCGAAATATAACTCCCAGTTTTTCAATCGCTTGACCTCATGCTCGAACTCTCCGGTAGAATCAAGCCACCCTAAGAGGCGGCTGAATGTGGCTGGGTTTGGTTGAATATGCCTGTGAGGCTTATCTATCGAAGGCACAATGAATCTACCGGTCAGTTTACCGCGAATCGGGTCGATCACCTTTTTCATTCGTGTATGCTTCTTCCTGATGCGGTATAAAAGACGTAAAAAAGTCACTAAAAATCCGGGGCTTTTACTCGAAGCGCCGCTATATCGGCTCCATACCATTCCAAGGGTGAGGAATTCGACACAGTACTCTTCATGGCTCCGTCTCGGCTCAAATGCTCTTTCATTCAAAAACCGCGCATAATCCCGAATGTATTGACCATAGCCATCATTGATCTTATCAAGCAAACTCGATGAAAATGTTGCCAAAGCCCCGTAAAAACAACCACTTGCATTCAGATCGTATATTTTCATTTCCTCACTTTACCTTTCCAGGTAACGAATACAACATGCTTCTCCTTCACATTGTCTCACCCAGGTTGATCAATCTGATTGTTAGGTTTATAAGATACCCTATTTGAAAAGCAATTACAACGGGGTAACCGTGCTTTGTTTGAGAACAATTTCCACCAGCTCCGAACTGGACCTTTGACTTCAAAGGAACCCCACAGACACCACGGGCTTTCTTATTTACCGATTCCCAGATATGCCCTGAGCGCCATATTAACCTGGTCCTGAAAGCTTTCGTTACTCTGTACCTTGTAATTACGCATCGCATACCAGACATCCGGATCAAAACCGATGCGTGTGTAATGACGCCCCGCGGGTATGTTTTTTGGCGGCCGTCCACGTATCGGCTTGTCCCCGGCAGGTCTGTCCCGCCTGGCCTTTCGCGTCCCGATACCCTTTTGCGCATGCTCTCCGATACGAACATACTGCACGCGCTCGCCCAGATCACGTTCAACTTTTTCAAAATCGATATTCATGCCTTTTTCCTCTCCCAGTAACGTCTGCGAGCCAGCTCGGCCTTATATAGCTTCTGTTTATGATGAAGCTGCTCCTCTACCTTTTCTATACTTTCCATTCCTTCATAAATTTCACATATCACCTTAATTACATAAGGCATCACTTTGGCCTTAAGACGCGAAAAGAACATTACTTTACGCAATGCGTCCATCTCATCAAATACATCATCGAAAGGTATAGCGGTTGTGACCGCACCCGGAAATCGCTTGCGCAACATACGCAGATACCCCTCATCCTTCTTGCGCCTTCTCAAACCATTAGGTATTATTCGTATGCTTTTGAGCGACATCCCCATAGTTCTATCAAGCCAAACACACAACTCAAAAAGCCCCTCACTTGATTTGGTGCTCAGTTCGCTGGGAACCACTACCATATCGGATGCCGCTACGGTTGATGCCTGAAGCAGTTCGCTTCCGGGGGCGTTATCGAAAATAACGGCATCAAAGACCTTCGAAATAGAGGCCTTCTCCAGCACATCTTTCCATATGTTTACATGCGGCACATCAAAATATGATAACTGGGCCGAGGACGGAATGAAATACAGCCCGTCAATCGACGTTTGCTGAACGGTTCGATTAAGTAATGCGTTGATTCCGTTAATATCTGCCAGTTGATAGATATCGCGCACAGATTTGGTCTGCAGCGACTTTGCCAATGAGTTACTCAGGTTGTGCTGTTTGTCGTTATCTACAAGAAGCACCTTTTTGCCGGTAAGCGCAATCCCCTGCCCCAGCCAGGTAGCGATCGTGGTTTTCCCGACCCCTCCCTTGTTGTTCAAAATTGATAGCACCTTCATATTTTTGTTACTTTTTTCTCCCCGCTTATTATTGCATAGCTGCTAATATACAGCTTAATTGGTCATTAAAATACATTATTTTGTACAAATAAACAATAACGGCTCGAAGAAGAAACAGGAAATGCCCTTTCACTATTCAGGGAAAACTGAATTTAGACGTTTTTGCGCAAGTATTTTTCCGAAGTTTCTCTCCCAACCGTGACCGGGAGATGCCCAAAAGCTAAGTTTTGCATGGTGAAATATGTCTAATTATCGGAGCCGGCCGGGAGGCTGCTGCAAAAGTATGATGCGCTCTGTGTCTCGGTCTCAAACCATGTATCTGGGACCTGTAAGATACTTTTTCATTACATTTTTAAGCTGTTCAAAAGATACCGGCTTCGAAAGATAGTCATCCATACCCGCCTCTAAGCACATTTGCCTGTCTCCTTTCATGGCATGAGCAGTAAGAGCGATTATGGGAATATGCACCGAAACCTTTTCTCTGATTTTTTTGCATGCCCCGATTCCGTCTAAAACCG
This sequence comes from uncultured Fibrobacterota bacterium, assembly GCA_964586285.1. GTDB lineage: Bacteria > Fibrobacterota > Chitinivibrionia > Chitinivibrionales > CAYFVL01 > CAZPHU01. The sequence goes on from CAZPHU010000003.1 coordinate 50,581, forward strand.
GCATCTGGATGTCCATCAGAGCCAGATCGACATTTCCTTTGACACACATCCCAACCGCTTTCTCTCCATCCTCGGCCTCCACATGGTATAATCCCATCCTATCCAGCATCGCAGCCAGTATTTTGCGATTGATGATATTATCTTCGGCAATCAAAATCATTCTACCCTTAAACACACTTGAACTCCCGTTGTTGTCCCGTGCAGTGGGAATTTTGGGAACTTCACAATCAGCACATACCTGCAAAGGAATATCAAAATGAAAACGACTTCCCCGCCCAAACGCACTTTCTACCGTAAGCCTTCCTCCAAGCATTTTCGCTATTTGTCTACTGATGGCCAATCCCAATCCCGTACCGCCGTATCGCCGAGAACTGGTCGCATCTACTTGTGTGAACTTTTCGAAGATTTCATCCAATTTGTCCCCGGGAATACCTATTCCCGAATCTTCTACGGTAAACCGGATGAACTCTCCCCCGTTTTCTTTCAGTCCAAAGACGCTCAGATTCACTTCTCCGTATTCGGTAAATTTAACTGCGTTACTTAACAAATTTAACAACACCTGACGTAAACGAGCAGCATCAGTCTCCAGAACATCCGGAATTTCGGCAGTTATAGTATAATGTAAACAAATACCTTTACGGTGCGCGGCATAGGCGATGGTGTCAACCGTCTGCTCGATAAGAGGTCGAATCCGTAGCGGACCCTTGACAAGTTCCATTTTCCCCGATTCAATCTTGGACAGGTCAAGAATGTCGTTTATTATCACTAAAAGTGATTGGGCGGAAGAACGGATGATTTGTATATAGTCTCTTTGTTCATCACTCAGCTCTGTGGTTAAGATTAGCTCGGTCATCCCAAAAATCCCGTTCATGGGTGTTCTTATTTCATGACTCATATTCGCCAGAAACCGACTCTTTGCTCTACTTGCCTGTTCCGCCTGTTCCTTTGCCGCCAGTAGATGCTGCTCCTGTTTTTTTATCTCAGAAATATCACGAAAAAACGCTATCGCCGTCCGCCCTTCATAATCGACTATGCGAGTACTGATCTCTATATAAAGAATCTCTCCGCAGTTTGTAATCAATTGCGTTTCGTACTTGGCGTAGCCCTTCTCCAGAACCTGCAGTGGTTGATCAGTTTGTCCAAGCATTTCAGGATCGAATTCTTTTATGTTCATTCGGCATAACTTTTCATAATCGTAGCCGGTCAGCTCGCACATACGTTTATTTACCTGAAGGATATTTCCCTCAACCGTATGGATAACGACCGCGTCGTTGGATTCTTCGAACAAACGTCTGTACTCAAGATTTCTTTTATGCCCGAGTGCTATCTGCTTCTTGAGCTTCAAGCGCAGGGTGCGTGACCAAGTGAGCGCAAATGCAACAGACAGAAGAATTGTAACCATTACCGCCGCCGAGGTTGCTGTCAAATCAACATCATCTAAACTATCATCCAGCGAATCCACCCATTTGTGATGCAGATCATTGACCTGATTAGAACGGTAAACCGAGAGTATTCCACGATTAAACATCGAAAGAAGCTGCGGTCTGTGCTTTTCCACGGCTATACAGTAGCCGGCGTCGATTACAACGGGCCCAACAAAAAGCCTCTCATTGAGATTCAGATTATTTATCCAGTATCGGGCGGGTACGGAAGCAAATATTCCATACTCCGCTTTTCCGTCAGCCAAATACCCGACGGCTTCCTTATATGTGTCCGCTAAGAGAAGATTTTGGGATACACGCCTTTTTATTACCCAGTCGTGTGCGATATCCCTGTTCATAATTACGAGCCTTTTACCTCTGAGGCTGTCGGCATGAACCGGAACGGCTCGTTTTGTGGAAAATATGGAATATGTCACCTGTGAGTAGGGCATCGAAAAATCTACTCTTTTCCGGCGTTCATACGATTCGATCATCCCCACAATCGCATCTATTCGTCCCTGCTCCAGCTTCTCTCTGATATTTGCCCAGGAGCCAATCTCTATGCGTATGTCGATGTCGTTTAGTTTTGCCAACGCTTTGGCAAGCGCTACATTCAACCCTGTAGGATTCCCATTCTCATCAACATATGAATATGGGGGATAGTTGCTTTCGGTCCCCACCACAATCGTATCATCAAAGGAGACAGCCTCAATCTTGAGCTGAAAAAGGAAAAGACTGGCGATACAAACGAAGCTGAGGCAGAATAGACGCATTGACCGGTACTCCAAAAGGTGTTATCGTGCTGGTAATACAACAACTTACATAATGGTGGTGGGCATATGTCGGTTAACGATAATGGTATCATATCATAAAGGCGGCTATCTTGAAAGAAGGATTTAAAAAAATTCCTTAGGCACGGTGCAACAATTGAAAAAAGCCGCTTGTTCCTGAAAACAAGCGACTCTTTTTCAATATTTCTCCCCTATCTTACAGGGAAACATCCGCTACTCCCAGAGTTCACGCATCTCCTGCGGAAGCATTCCTTCGACATCCTCGATTTCCCCCTCTGTAACACGGCTGCGTATTACCTGAAATACCGCGCGCGTCAGCTCTTCGGCATCGATATCCTGGTAGCCTTTGAAATCTTGATGAACTCTTTGAAGGAACTGATCCTTTGAGCGAATCTTTGACGGCGAACGTGACGGTTTCCATTCGTCATAATAGATCCCTCTGATCACCATGGGAAGCTGTGCGCCCAAATCGGCGGCCTCTTCCACGGTTAGGCGGTCACGCAGAAGATGCAGTACGGTACGAAGCGCCTGGTAAGCCTGATGGCGACTGTCCCATTTAAGCTTTTCCATGATCTCCTTTAGCCAGACATCCGATTTCTGTATAGAGGTATCGAATGTGTCCAATCCTGTCATCGTCATAAGACAACTCCTTTCCAAGAAGATGAATGGTCCCGACACTCACATCCTGTGTATTGTATCGTAGGTAAGAGTCGGGAATGTATAGACTATATCTTTTAACTCCTCTTCAGTCATATTCTTACGTATTGCAAGCGTAAAAAAATTAACGACTTCGTCGACATTATACCCAAGAAGATGGGCACCAAGCAGCCGCCCGGATTGCCTTTGGACTATCATCTTAATTGCCGAATAATTGATGCCGATTCTCTTGCTTATATGGCGATCGGATGTATCTCTGTATATCACCTCCACGGAAGCGTTTTGGCGCCTTGCTTCTTTTTCGGTGAGTCCCACCGAGGCCAGCTGCGGATGAGAAAAAACAACGCTGGGGATGGCTGTGTAGTTTGGGGCACGAGCCGGCTTATGTAGCAGATTATGCGCAACCGTGTGGCCGTCCAGCTCCGCAACGGGGGTTAATGCAATGCTGTTTGCATTCGCATCACCTGCAACATAGATATCGGGGCTGGAAATACACTGAAGGTTTTCGTTGATTATGATTCCTTTACCCTCGACTCTCACGCCTCCGGCCTCCAAGTTAAGGTCGTCATAATCGGGCACCCGCCCCGCACCGTGAATCACCATCTGTGCCTCAAACTGCTCATCGTGTTTGCCGGCGGTTATCAGAAAACGATCATCTCTTTTTTCGATCGATGATATCGGCATGTCTGCCACAACCTCTATGCCTTCTTCCTTATAGGCGCGAAGAAGCATATCCACAAGCTCTTTGTCAAAGGGCATGAGAGGACGGGGCAGCGCCTCGATGATACTTACCGAACGCCCCGTTGCCCGGATAATATTGGCAAATTCGAAAGAGATGTAACCACCGCCTACAAAAAGAACCGATTGGGGAAGGTTATCTGTCTGTAGAAGCTGCTCGGTATCGGTAATGTACTGCTCTCCGGGAATACCAAGCGGCCGGGGTTTGGCACCGGAGGCGATGCAGATTTTATTTGCATGAAGTAAATTCCCGGCCGCCAGGAGGCTGTTTCTCCCTGTAAACTCACAAACTCCGTGAAAGGCATCGATTCCCTTCTCTCGGCACATGTTTTCGGCCCTTGTCACCAGAGGCTCCGTTAAGGAGCGTGAAAAGCCGACCATATCGTGCCACTGCAGTGACAGCTCTCCCTCTATTCCGCTACCTTTGCGTGCCCTGAACCTGTGAGCTATTTCCGCCGTGGCGGCCATGGCCTTTTTGGGATTGCATCCGCGAAGCGCGCATGTTCCTCCAAACGGCCTCTTATCCACTATGGCGACTTTCCAGCCCGCCTCACGACACTCCGAGGCCACCGTGAAACCCGCGTCTCCGGTACCGATTACTACCAGGTCGTATTCCTTTTCCATACTCCATTTCCTATAACAGGTCAAATGTATCAATCTGTAACATGGGTATGCTCAAACACCGGCTCGTCGGTGTGCGGCTGCATACTGAATTGACGAATATGAACTATGTCTACGATCATCCGTTTCTTTGCCTGCGGCGAACCGCCGCTTCCCATTGCATCCGGACCGTAACCGTTAATCACAAGCTCGTCGCTGATATGATTGATCGTGCCGCTTATCTGAACACCGGCGTCACTCTCGGGGTCCCAGACAGTAACAGCGATAAGTCTTGTTTCTTCCAGATTAGCAAGTGTCTGAGGACAAAACCACTCGCTAATCTCTATTTGTGAATCATTGCGATAGATCAACGATCCGGCAACCGCCATATGCGGCTCACCGTCCTGATTGGCCGTAGCGATAAATACATATCCCACATCCCGCGCAAGATGTATAATTTTCTCCATCTGCTTATATTCCATAGTTTTCACCGCCTTTATTTCCCTCCGACTGGGTTGCAAAAAAGCATTCCCGCAAACCTTACAGATGCTCCATTTTGCATGGAAAGCACACAACTCTGCTATTGACCATCGTTAGATTCTTTTTAAATACATCAAAATAAAAACCCGAATTTCTTACTTTTTATGCCTGAGTTCCTCATCGTTTGTCGGGGCTAAAGCATTCTGAGCTTGTAAAAATTCCCGACATAATCGCCCCCCTTCGACAGTCATAACGACCTGTCTCTATTTTAATGTTTGAATAAACGCCCTTATCCCGGTCAAACTCATCTGAACCGCCAGAGTGGTCAGTATCATTCCCATAAGTCGTTCTATTGCGCTTATTACCCTCTCGCCCAGCAAACGCCTGAGGTATTCGGCAAGTTCAAGAATAATAGTGCTTATGGACCAGGCAACCAGCAAGGCGACAAACCATATCCACAGCCTGTCCGGACTTTGAGTCGCAAACAGTGTCACCACTACAATAGACGAAGGTCCGGCGATCAGAGGCACGGCAAGAGGAACAATCAACGGCTCCTGCCCCGCGACTCCTTTCCCCCGTGATTCTTGTGAGGGAAAGATCATGCGAATCGCAATTATGAAAAGAAGCACCCCACCGGCTATACTTAGCGCGGGCTCGGAGATACTCATGCCCCCCAGGATATATTGCCCAAAAAAGAGAAACAGCGTCAACACTCCAAGCGCGATAACCATCTCCCTTAGTATAACCCACTTTCGCTTACGTTCCTCCACCGAACCCAGTATAGCCAGATAAGCCGGGATATTTCCGAACGGGTCCATAATAAGCAGCAGAGTGACGGCCGCGGTATATACATTTGCCGGGAAATACGTTTGAGAATCCATACTGATTAAGAAAGGCAATAGATATGCCTAAAGAAGGCCTGTTGACATTAAACTGCAAAAAACGTAAAATTTTTATACAGTCTTCACTTTAATTCCTAAAGAAAATCTCAAACGTATATGGCACTGAAAAAATTGGAGAGTTCCCGGTTTATATACATCTCCTATTGTCGCGATAATTATAAGGAACTCACTCATTTCAAAACACTTTTGGCAAACAGCGGTAGTCTTTCAGAGGGTAATAAGGATATAGTCATAGACCTTAGCGGCTCCGACTTCATCAGTTCGCCGGAGTTAGGGGCAATCATTCGTCTGCTAAAACGACTCCAGGGCAGTCGAAGGTGCCTGCGTATTATTGCCGGACCAACCGTCAAGAAGCTCATGAATACGACCAATGTAAGCCGAATCAAGAATATGGTCGTATACGAGGGGCAAAAGGATTTTAAGCGCAGGATGAAAGCCCAGCGGACTCACGACTGAACTCAGGCATTTTTTCAACCCGGTGCACTAACGAAAAAAGACAGCGACAATACGCTGAAGGGATGTGTACCCGTATTCAGGTGAAGCTCCATTCGCAGAATGAGAATTTTTTTCGGGAAAGATGTCTTGTTTCGGCCGGTTTATTTGACCTGAGGCTTTGATATGAAATAAAAAAGTCTTCATTTTCTCACGATGCTTCTCCCCCCGTTCAAAAAGAATCGAAGATTACCGTTTCAAACGCGCTTTTAAAGATTTGCTCCGTTGCTTCTGGGCTCACGACAACATCTTATCCTAAACATTACAGGTGTAGAGTGCAAAAGTCATTTCAGTCTATACACGTGCCAAGAGGCGGCGATAGGCGGCCCCGGCATGGTGGCACATTGTTTGCTCGGCTCTTGTTAATTTTACTCGAAAAGTCCGGATGAGAGCCTTTGTGCGCATTTTAGTGCCTCTATTGCATGGGAATCCATGTGTAACTATATTTAGAGATGAAAACACCACTACTAGATGTCCCTGGGTCTTCGGGCGCACGGCTTGATTCAGAGAAAAGCAAAACGAGCACACATTTGCCAAACGGGTTATATGCCTGCTTTTGGAAATGAACAAACCTACTCCCTGGAGAGTTAGTTTATGAAAAAGCCCAAGCTTTTGATAGTTGAAGATAATGAAGCTTCCTTGTTTGGATATACGCGCTACCTCAGTAATGAAGGCTATTTGGTACAAAGCGCCACCAGCCTTAAAGAGGCGCGAGAGGCCATGCAGTCGGAGGTCTTCGATGCAGTCCTTCTGGATCTTGGTTTGCCCGACGGTAATGGTCTTGATTGGATAGAAGAGCTTCGGATGCAGCATGAGTCGGTTGCGGTGATTGTGATAACGGGAGTTAGTGATGTTCCGACTGCGGTTAAATCGATGCGACTGGGCGCCGATAATTATCTGACCAAGCCGGTCAATATGGACGACCTGAACATCGCCATACAGAAGAGCCTTGAGATAGAGCAGCTTCGCAAGAGAAACTCCGTCCATCAGCGCCTTGCCCAGCAGGGTGAGCCCTACTTTGGAAAGAGTGAGGCGATCGCCGGTGTGATGAACTTCGCGGACGTGGCAGCATCAAACCACACGGTAGTATTGCTTCACGGCGAAACCGGAACCGGAAAAGGAGTGCTGGCCCGATGGATTCATGAGCACAGCGACAGACATTCGGAGACTTTCGTGGAACTTAACTGCTCCAGCCTAAAGGGAGAGCTGTTAAGGAGCGAGCTTTTCGGTCACGCCAAGGGAGCATTTACCTCTGCAATCAAAGATCGGGCGGGTCTTATCGAGGCAGCCGACGGCGGTACGCTGTTTTTGGATGAGATAGGGGACATGGATCTTGATGTTCAGGCCCAGCTGCTAAAAACCATCGAAGAGCGCTCCTACCGTCGTATCGGTGAGAACAAGCTAAGAAACAGTGACTTTCGGCTGATTTGTGCTACGAATCGTGACCTTACCAAAGCTACAAACGACGGTGAATTCAGAAAGGATTTATACTATCGGATCTGCGTGTTCCCGATCCATCTTCCGCCTCTGCGAGAAAGGGCCGATGAAATAGAGGATTTGAGCGAACACCTGCTGGTTACATTCTCTTATGATTCATTTCCGCTAAAACCCGAGGTGGTGGAGCTGTTGAGGAAATATGACTGGCCGGGAAACATCCGAGAACTTCGCAACATGCTGGAGAGAGCGCTTCTTCTGGCCCAAGGCAAGGAACTTCAACCGCAGCATTTTCCCGGACTGGCGCCTCGGCCCAATCCGATCCACCAGACCTATACCTCAAACGGTGAAGAGATTTGGAGCCTGGATGATATCGAGCGCTCTCACATAATAAAGGCTCTCAAACATTTTCAAGGCGATAAATACAAGACCAGCAGTGCGCTGGGGATCTCATTAGCATCACTATACAGGAAATTAGGAAAGATTCAGAACCCGGCCTGAGACAAAACACCTGTTCCTTGAAAAGGATTTCGCCTCAGGCGAAGTCCTTTTTTTATTTTGAGAAATGCGTTTCTCTTTTCCTGCGTTTTTTCACAATACCCGACAGACTATTGCCTCCTCTTTACATAAAAACCGACATGAAGAGCGCTCTTGGTGCCGGCATGAGTTTTGATTAAAGGGTTTTACAATCTTTAATCAAAACCTAATCTCTTTCAGAGGAAATACACATGCCGCAATCTCGATTCAACCGTATACTTCAGGAGGCCTATTCGGCTTTCTGCACGGCCGGCGAATTTTATGCCCGGGAAGCCAGGACAAGCGACGATCAGATCAACAAACTATTTCTTTATTTTTTGTCGGCAAAAAGGCGCGCTCAGCAGATCGAACTGCAGCTGACCGCAAGAAAGTACGGTATAACTCTATATCCTCAGACTAATGCCGTCTGGAATTCTTTTTACCACTCTCACTTACGCCCCGAAACACTTGACAAGCTTCTTGATTTCGCTCATGAAAAGGCGGAACTTGAGATGAAACATTTGGAGCGGATGTCTCAACCCGATGATGAAATTCAAACCAGATCTTTGCTGCAGAGCCTTAAAAATATGATCCGTGATTATTTCTTTGACATCAATACCGGCTACCTGATTTTCGTGTCCAGGAAATACTCCCCGGAAAAAGAATATGCGAACAGAGTGGATGAGAAACCCGAACTTGCGATTTTTTGAGTTCCTCTTTTTTTCCGTGTGATCTGGTTTGCGGACGTATCGAATGTCCGGAGGCACAGTGTAGTCAACCTGGTAAGGTTTAGAACCGATTTGAGTTCTGTAAACCATTTTTCTTCCTATGTACAGGAGAATTTGAAAGTAAAGAATGGATGTTATTACACCTGAAGAGGATCGGATACAATTCATCAATTTAGCCTCTGGTGAGCCCGAAAAATTTCAGAACGGTTCCTTGTTAAAGCGCTTAAAAGAGGTTGAGATCAGAAAGGCGCCGAAGAAGCGGGGACGACGAAGAACCATAAGTCTGAATGGCATCACCGTTGTTCCGGGTTTGGCCATCGGAGTGGCCCACAGGTATCGGGACATCCTTTCGCGCGAGATTGATGCCTCCGATATAACAACTGAGCAGATACCACATGAGCAAAGCCGGCTTAAAGACGCGCTTACAAAAGCAAAAGTCGCCCTCACGGCTTTACAGGATACGCTGGCCCCCGCGGTGGGAGACTGTAATGCGCGAGTCTTTGACGCGCACGCCCAGATGCTTTCCGACTCTTACCTGCTTGAACAGCTGTTACAGGAGCTGCGCGGTCGTATGGTTAACAGCGAGGCGGTGGTAAGGGATGTGTTCAAGCGTCTGGAGAGCAGGTTTCGGGATTCGTCCAATCTTCTGCTTGCCGAGCGTGCAGACGACATACGCGACGTGGGAAGGCTCGTACTCAGATCACTTCTTGGTATAGATGAGAAACCGATTCGTCCCGGTCGGGCTCCGCTGATTATTCTCTCCAGGCGACTGCTGCCCTCAGACGCCATCCATTTCAAGACTAAACGAATCACCGGCATCGTAACCGCAGAGGGAGGAGTAAACTCCCACTCGGCTATTTTTGCCAGAGAGTTTTCTCTTCCCTTCATAACCAAAATCCCCGTGGACAGGAACTTTATCTCCGAAGGTTCGGCTCTTATAGTCGACGGGAACCGGGGTATACTAACCATAAATCCGCATGAAAAGGAAATTGTTGCCTGCCAGGAGCAGATTAAGAAGCAAAAGCAACAGAAACGTCGACTGGTTCGAAACACACGTGATCTTACGCTTTGCGTAGAGGATATTCCTGTAAAGTTGTTGGCCAACATTGTGACCGCCGATGATGTTAAAGCCGCCGCACGTTATGGATGTGACGGAATTGGGCTTTATCGTCTGGAATGTCTATACATGAGCAGACAAACCATGCCCACCGAGGATGAGCTTCTAAGCGCACTGACAAATTCGCTGGCTCCGATAAAAGATCGAACCATAACAATACGCCTTTTGGATACGGGGGGAGATAAAAACATATCTTACTTACCCGGGGACACCGGCGGCAACAGCCCTCTTGGACTCAGAGGCATAAGACTCCTTTTACATCATCCCCACCTTCTCTCGATGCAGATTCGAGCATGCCTGCGATTAAGCGCAAGTCACCGTATAAACATACTCATCCCGCTGGTTACCACTCCCGAAGACATCAGCCGCACTCTGGAGATTATCGAAAAAGAAAAAGCCGGTTTCCGCGAAAACGGCATGCCTTTTGATCGCAATATTAGAATAGGTGCCATGATTGAAACACCGGCCTCTCTACTCAGAGTGGATGAGATACTCCAAAAGGTTGACTACTTGAGTATTGGAACAAATGACCTTATTCAGTATCTTATGGCCGCCGACAGAGACAATGCACATGTGTCCTCCTACTATGAACAGGGTAACGAACTCGTTATTCCGCTTATCGAGGAGATACTGATCAAGGCTCGCAAACACAAGAAAAATTGCAGCCTGTGCGGAGAGCTTGCCGGAGATATACGTTTTGCAAAGAAATTACTCGAGTGCGGACTACGAGAGTTCAGCGTGATACCTTATGCAATACCGGAACTAAAGGATCTTTTACGCTCAAGTATCGGAGAGCTTGAAAAGTAATTGCTTTCTCCGGGCAAAGCGTCCATGCGCACCCGCCTCTATAAGTAATCGTAAAGGAGTTTTACATGTTACGATTGGAAACTGAGACCCACGGATATTCGGTACACGGAACGGACGGAGATTTGGGAACCGTAAGTGAATTTCTCTTCGAGGACCGAACATGGGAGGTTCGCTATCTGGTTGTGTCCATAGGCGCATGGCTCAATCGCAAGAAAGTAATAATCCACCCCGCCGCACTTCATCCGCCGGACTGGATAAAACGGATCTTTCCCACTAATCTAAGCAGAGATCAAATTCGGCACAGTCCCGACATAGATACGGAGATGCCCGTATCACGCGACCAGGAACGCAATCTGCTTCAATACTTCGGCTGGCCTCTTTACTGGGGAGAAAGCTATATAGGCCCCGGAACCAGTGCAAGCCTAATGTCTACGGCGGCAGCGGAGCAGGCCCGTCAACAACACCAAAGAACCCAGGAAGAGCAGCAAAGCCATTTGCGCAGCACTCACGAGGTAAAAGGATATCATATTCAGACCCCGCAGGGAACGATCGGTCATGTTTCGGATTTTCTTTTTGAGGATTCGGATTGGCGAATCAATTATATGGTGGTAAACACCAAAAATATTCTACCGGGCAAAAAGGTTTTGCTCTCTACCGAATGGATAGAGAACATCGACTGGCCCGCCGCGGTTGTGGAAGTCGACATTTCCAAAGATATGATAAAAAACAGCCCGACCTTTGATCCGTCAAGGCCCGTTAACAGAAACCACGAAAATGAATTATTCGACTATTACGGACGACCCAAAGGGTGGCTCAGATGACTGTGCCCTTGCCTTATGATTCGGAGGGAATAAATGTTTGGGAAAAGAATAACGCTATTTAAACTGATGGGCTTTAAGGTCCGAATAGATCTCAGTTGGCTGATTATCGTTGCGCTTGTGGTGTGGTCTCTGGCCGGCGGAGTGTTCCCCTATTACTACAAAAATCTTTCCTCTTCGAGTTACTGGATTATGGGAATAGTCGGAGCGATCGGTCTTTTTCTCTCCATAATCGCTCATGAGTTTACTCACTCGATTGTAGCCAGACGATTTGGCATGCCCATGGAGGGAATAACCCTTTTTATCTTCGGAGGTGTTGCCGAGATGGAAGATGAGCCCCCGAGTGCAGAGGCGGAGTTTTTCATGGCATTTGCGGGACCACTTTCGAGTATTGTAATAGGTTTTATCTTCTGGGGCCTCACCGCGCTTGGCCGCGCAGCCCAATGGCCCGTTACGGTCACCGGCGTTCTAAATTACCTTAAGCTGATTAATTGGATTCTTGCCGGTTTCAATCTGCTTCCAGCTTTTCCCCTGGACGGGGGCAGAGTGCTTAGATCCATACTCTGGAAATGGAAAAACAATATCAGCACGGCCACCAAGATCGCATCGGGGGCGGGCTCGACTTTCGGGATGCTTCTTATTGTCGCTGGAATTTTTTTTCTGTTTACCGGCTCCATAATCGGGGGGATATGGTGGGTTCTTATCGGCCTCTTTCTTCGTCAGGCATCACAAATGAGCTACCGCAGGGTACTGATGCGAAAGGCGCTTGAAGGGGAAACAATCAGCCGTTTCATGCGCAAGGATCCGATCACCGTTTCTCCCTCTACGACAGTTAAGGATCTGGTGGAAAATTACGTCTACAAGTACCATCATCGTATGTACCCTGTCATTAAAGACGGTCACCTTCGGGGCTGCATAACCACCAAAGAGATAAAAGAAGTGCCTCAGGATTTGTGGGAATCCAAAACGGTCGAGGAGATTGTGCATGCCTGCTCTACCCAGAACACCATATCCTTAAACGAGGATCCGGTCAATGCCCTTACCCTTATGAATAAAACCGGAAACAGCCGACTACTTGTGGTTGACGGCCAAGATATTTTGGCTGGAATCATTACTATCAAGGATCTGCTTAGTTTTTTGTCCCTGAAGTTTGATCTGGAAGAGGACAATTTTAGAAAGATGTAGATAGAAAAAGCCCCACAGGCTTTCACGATAGTATTGCCGTGATGTATTGTCGAAAAATCTGATTTGCAAAGGGGACCCTTTGTTTTAAACAGAGAGCGGCAGCTTTTTTGCGGAGACGCGCCACAGCGCGTCTCCGGGGTAAGAAGTCGATTACGCGATCGTAATCGAATCGTCTTTGTAGATCTCCTGAATAGTATGAAGAAGGGAGACGCCGTCGTCAAAGGGGCGTTGAAACGCTTTACGTCCCGAGATCATACCCATTCCACCCGCGCGTTTATTGATCACCGCAGTTCTTACGGCCTGGGCCAGGTCCCCCGAGCCGGCCGATGCACCGCCGGAATTGATCAGTCCCATTCTTCCCATATAACAGTTTGCGACCTGATAACGGGTAAGGTCTATTGGATGATCGGATGTAAGACCGGTATAGACCTTCTCATGTGTTTTACCGAATTTGATTTTCCTAAACCCGCCGTTTGTTTCGGGTTGCTTCTGCTTTACTATATCGGCCTCTATGGTTACCGCCAGATGATTTGCCTGTCCGGTAAGATCCGAGGCCAGATGATAATCGGTGTCTTGGGTTTTGAAAGCGTCGTTGCGAAGGTATGCCCACAGTATGGTAACCAACCCCAACTCATGTGCCCTTTGAAACGCTTCGGATATTTCGATGATTTGCCTGTCGGAGTTTTCGGAGCCAAAGTATATGGTTGCACCTACCGCAACCGCTCCCATCTGGAAAGCCTGCTCCACCTGACCGAAAAGAATCTGGTCATATCTGTTTGGATATGTCAGAAGTTCATTATGATTGATTTTTACGATAAAAGGTATGCGATGGGCATATTTACGACCTACCGCTCCCAAAACACCCAACGTGGATGCTACCGCGTTACACCCACCTTCCAAAGCAAGCTTGACGATATTTTCCGGATCGAAATAAATGGGATTAGGCGCAAATGATGCTCCGGCGGAGTGCTCTACCCCCTGGTCCACCGGTAATATCGACAGATAGCCGGTATTTGCAAGCGCACCGGATCCCAGAAGGTGTTGTAGATTGCGCAAAACAGGTATACTTCTGTCGGTATTGAGGAAAGCTCTTTCCACATAATCGGGACCGGGGAGTAGAAGTTGATCTCGTGGAATCGTCTTTGAGGTGTGCTCCAAGAGATATTGCGCCTCCTCCCCCAGCAGTTCTCTAATCTTATTTTCCATCATTCACATCCTTCCATTTGTGTCCAGTCCAAAGTGTCTGAAAAAAGTTTCTTACCTATCCGATCGCGCCCCAAGCGGTGGGTCATCTTATTTAACCCGGTTTGGAGTCGGCGCTTATCTTTCTGAGAAGGTGCCGCGGCAAGGCCTACGGCACCAGGCTCAATAAGCACCAAAATTCTCGATCATTCGACTGTGATTTCTTTGGAATTTTGCCAAAGCCCGTGTATGTTGCAGTAGCTGGATGCAAATACGGTCCCCTTCTTGTCGGTCTTGAAACTAAGCATAGCCTCATGATGGGTATATACCGAGCTGGTATCGGGACCGTCAACGGAAGCACCGTGTGAATCAAATTGCGCCTTACCTATTTGGTAGGGGAACTTACTTCCATCGGGCTGAAAGTAGATATTGATCCAGGCAATATGATGAGCCGTGGTGTTTGGATGAGCGATCTCTTTGCCAATAGTTACTTTGACAGTAAAAAATTCGCCCTTTTTAACGGTATCCGGACACTCTATCACGGGCACATGCTTTTCAGATTTCCAGTCGGCTGTTTGAAACAGTTCTTTAAATTCCGGCATTTTCTATATGCTCCTCGATTAATTGGTTTTATGTAAAAGGTTACTTTTCAGGAGTTAAGCAAACAAACGGTGGATGGAACACTGACTTTCAGAGCCAGGCTCTCGGAAATGAAGAAATTATAATCACGCCCCTCCGGACCCTCAAAGCCGGTCATCATATCCTGGCCCAATACAATCGAGGCGAACTGCTTTCCGGTAGCCAGTAAAACGCCTCCCTCACGAATGGACGGAGCTTTCACGATTCCATCGGTTACCAACGATTTTAGATGATCAAGTTCGATGGTGTTACCTTGAGGATAGCGTCTGAAGAGTTTATTGTATAGTCCCGGGGTCAGAGCCAGTGAGTAGGGACCATGAAAGCCCGCTTCATCAAGAAGGCTGGTCGCCGCAATTATATCCTCCACGGCATCCCCAACCTCGGCCCAGGGTCTTAACCCCATGGACTGTATCCCGCTTGTGTTGAGCAGCCCCGGTATACCCAGAGCCTTCGAACCATAAAACAGCAGCTCGTCCTCCTTGCGTGCACAAGCAAGAGCCGCCGAGACCACGGCCTTCATGTCGATCGGCAGTCCCGATTGTTCGTGCTGTTCTATGTCTCCGGCAGCAAGGCTAAAGGGCTGGATGACGGATGCAACCGGTGTAGAGATACTCGCCCTTACTTGAGCCTCACCCTCTTTTCCTTCAACAACCTGCTCCGGCCCGGGTATGCTTTTGAGTCCGTATCCAAACGGTCCCTGTGCATGAAGCAGTTTTCTGGCACTTAACTGACTGACAGCCGCAGCGCGAACAGTCTTATCTATAAGTTCCCAAACCTCCCGGGTAAACGGTGCATCATCCCGATGTAAATATTTGTCAGCCATGGATACCCCCTAATCCCCTTTCAGATTGCCGATAGTCGTTATTTTGCTCGAGTCCTTTTCATCCTCAACCTCATCATCATCTTCATGGTCCTCTTTAAGAACTGCTTCGCCGGACTTACCCGAGTCAAGCTCCTCCTTGATTTCGTCCACCTCCTGTGCACCCTCGGCGAGAAACTGCTCCTCATCCTTTATCAGAATGTTGATAAGACGCTGGAATTCTCCGACATGCACCCTTTCTTCGTTGGCGATATCCTGCAGTACGGTGGCGGCAAGAGGGTTGTCGGTTGCGTCCGCAAGCGCCTCATATAGATGAATTGCCTCCTCCTCGGCCGCCAGAGAGAGGCGAAGAGCCCTTGTAAGCTCTCTGTTGGTCATTTCACGAGGAACGGTTCCACTGAACGGATTTACAAATTCAGGCATTTTTGAGATTCCTTTCCTTTACTCAATGGTGATCGCTTCGACCGGACAAGATTCCGCGGCCTCTTTTGCCGACTCTTCAGCATCCAGAGGTATTTGGTCGACCTTGGCAAAGGCCAGCCCATCATCATTTAATTCAAAAACCTCCGGACAGGTTTCCGGACACAAACCACAACCTGTGCAGGTATCCTGATCAACAATTGCTTTCATCTTGCTCTCCCTTCATGAAGGTTTCAAATTTATTCCTTGACTTACAAAATCGAAGGGGGTAATTTAAGCAAAAAAAGTGCCGGCGCAAATACCGACACCTTCATATTCGGAGGACTGAAAGGGTATGTGAATGAATGGAATGAATTTGACACTTTTGAGAAAATAAAGTATTTAACTTGAGAAAACTAAAGCTCTATATGAACCTTTAATTCTTGTAGGTGGGCAACCTCTTTTTTGGCAAAGGAGTTGCTACGCAGATGTTTTTTTTCGAATAAATGATTTGGGGGAAATGGTAAAAATCTATGTTATCAAAAAAGGGTATTCTTCTTGTTGACGATGAGCCGGCGATTCTTCTTGCATTCAAAAAAGTTCTTCAAACCCCCTCGGTCGAAGTTGATACGGCTCAGACCGTGGATGAAGCAAAACAGTTGATTGATTTGAACGATTACTCCGTTGTGATTGCGGATCTGCGTCTTACCGGTGCAACTGTAATGGACGGCTTTGAAGTAATAAGCCACACCAGGGCGACCCGTCCGGGGGCATCCATAATTGTAATTACCGCTTACGGAGACAACCAGACAAAAGAAAAGATATTCGAACTCGGCGCCGATTACTACTATGAGAAGCCAATATCACCGAAGAAAATAAAGGAGGTTCTTGAGTCATTGGGTACCTATGAGTGAACCCTCGCCGTAAACAACAACAGGGCTTTTTCTGTCCCCTTACCAAGAAAACGGAATTACTAAGGTTGAAATGAATTTCCATACACGCACTCTCTCCCTCTCTCATATCAAGGCAACAGCATTTACCCGGCTTTATCAAAACTAAGACAGAATTCATGCGTTTTTTCTCAAACTCTCCGAAACGAACTACAACTAAAGTATAAACGCATATCTATTCGCAAGTTACATCCCGTTGAGGCACCCTGCGCAGGTGGCACATGGATTGCTCTATAAATTTTTAGACCATCGCCCGCATTTAACCGGCTCACACACACGAGCCCGCGGTGGAAAAAGCGAAGCATTGTTGGGCTTCGGAGGAGGTATCATGATTTTAATCGACACACTGGCCATAGAGCACGGGTTGATAAATCAGATGGTTAATCTGATGAGAAAAGAGCTTGAATCTATGGCCGAAACCAATTCGGTTCATGTCTCATCTGTGGGTGTTCTCATCGATTTTATGTCAACATATGCAACCAAATGCCACTGCGGTAAGGAAGATACCATACTGCTGAAAAAGTTGCTGTCTAAACAAATATCCGCCGAACACCGAAAGTCTCTTCACGTTTTCAAAAGAGACCATGTTTATGCCCAAAACTGTATAAAGAGCTTACAGAAAGCTCGAGACAGCTATTTAGGCGGTGAAAAGGAAGCATTTACCACCATAAAGGAGTGTCTGGAGCAGCTGACAGCTTTTTACCCCAGCCACATGGCTCGGGAAGAGGAACTGTTGACGGCTTTCAGCATTGAATACTTTACGGATGAAGAGAGAGAGGATATGCTCGAGGAATTTTGGGATTATGACAAAAAACTAATCAAAGAAAAGTACAAACTAAAAAAATCTCAGGGTAAAACGATCCGTAAAAAAACTAAAGCCGTGTCATCCCGCTCAAATGAATCGTTGCGTGCATATTGCTAAGACTACATTTTCCCGCTTTCAAAACAGTAGTAATCCAGTCTCATAAGCGGATCTTCGGAATCTTGACAAGAAAAAGAGCATGCCGATTAAACTCAAACGGCAAGCCCTCCTTCACCTGAGCAATCACCTAAACATCCATCGCAGACAAATACTTTCCGGGGAGTATGGCCCTTATTTGCATGGCGGTGTGCTCCGAAATCCAGGATGTAAGTGCTTTACATACGGCGTAAAAAACCCGATCCTCTTCATACGCTGTTCCGTCCAGTCCGCAACAGGCTTCGACCATAAACTCCTTATTAGTTTCCTCGTTCACGCTTTTGCCGTCGTGCCAGCCCTCGTAGAATATTCCCCGAATAAGAAGCGGCAGTTGTTCGCCCAGAGCAATCGCCTCCTCTCGCGGAAGATGCTCCCGCAGGGCATGAAGCACTGAGCGCAGAGCCATATAGGATGCGTATTTGTCCGCATCGCCCAGCTCCCGGCTTACGGTATCAAACCAGACAGCCGATTTTTTCACCGCGGTCATTTCTACATCTCTTATTGCAGGCATAATAACCTCTCTTTTTATTTAGCATTGAAAGGAAGCACTTGTAACCATTTCCTTTATCGGCACGGTAAACATCATGCCGGTGCCGGGAAGAGCAAAGTCTATGTTCTCCTCCATAAGTAATTCTTTAATCTTGAGCATGAGGGAGTCGTCGGTAAGTATCGAAAGTATGGTTTTCATCGCGGCTTTACGGGGAGTCGGAGTAGGTGATACGGTTGCAAAAGGATTCGGCTCTAAACCCGCATCTCCCCATAATCCTCTGCCGTCTAAAACATTGATGGCCGAAGCCTCGGCTTCGACGAGAATAGTAAGTATCTTTTCCAGATACTTGTCTTCGTTAAGCATGACTATCAATAAGTTCATTCTCCCCCCTTCTTCACAGTCCGCTCCTTCGATTAACTATTGAACCTTCTTTTGACATGACTCACAATAATATGAGGATCTGCCCGATACGTTTATTTTTTTTACTTCCCCATCGCATCTGGGACATTTCTCACCTTTCTTGCGATGTGTCAAAAGGTAACCGCCGGGCATTTCAGCAGGGTTGGCATGATGACGTATAGCAACATCCAGCACCCTGTGCATGGTACGATGAAGTGACTTTAGCTGCTTTTCGCCCAGAGAGCTCAAAGGAGTAAGGGGGTGGATGTGGGCCTGGTAGAGAATCTCATCCGCGTATATGTTTCCAAGCCCCGATATCTTCTCCTGATCCATAAGAGCAGATTTGACGGAACCTGAGCCTGCGGATAAACGTGACTCAAACTCCTGCTGAGTACACGACAAGGCATCCGGTCCAAGCTTCTTTTCATTTATGAAACCGTTGACCGAACCGGACAAACTTACTCCTCCCAACAAACGTATGCTGACATATTCCAATGACGGCTTATTCTCGAAAACAAAGGAGATGCACCGGTACTTGTCCGGCTCCCCGTTTCTTTGGTGAAAATATCCGGTCATGCCGAAATGGAAAACCAGCGCCTGACCTGTATCCAGACCGGCTAAAATGTACTTACCCCTTCTAACACTTTCGACGAAAGTTTTGCCCCTCAGGCTTTCTTTGAGTTTTTTCTCGTCCACTCCCCGCAACACCTTCGCATTAACAACCTCAAGATCGTCTATGCGACTATTGAGAGCACAGCGATCGAAAACCTCTTTCATGACTTGTACATCGGGCAATTCAGGCATCTTTTCGGCTCCCAGCTATCTTTGATTCGATCTCGCTTACTCTCTTTACGATATCAATCACGCTGTCGGGATTCAGAGATATGGAGTCGATACCTTGTTCCACGAGAAATTGCGCAAACTCGGGGTAGTCACTGGGTGCCTGCCCGCAAATCCCGACTTTTTTGTTTTCTTTATGTGCTCTTTTGATTAAATCTGCTATGACCGACTTTATCGCCTCGTTTCTTTCATCGAAAAGCTCCTTCAATTCTCCCGAGTCTCGATCGACCCCAAGCATAAGCTGAGTAAGATCGTTTGATCCGATCGAAAACCCGTCAAAGCGCTGGGCGAACTGTTCGGTGAGGGTAATATTGGCCGGAATTTCACACATTACATACACCTCCAGACCATCTTCACCTCTTCTGAGACCGTTTTCCTCTAACACCTCCAGAACCCTATCCCCTTCCTGGGGCGTCCTGCAGAATGGTATCATGATTAAAACGTTAGTAAGTCCGATTTCTTGCCTGACCTTCTTGATGGCCCGGCATTCCAGGGCAAATCCCGCCCGGTATTTATCGTTGTAGTATCGTGACGCGCCCCTGAAACCAAGCATCGGGTTTTGTTCATCGGGCTCAAATGCCGAGCCGCCGACCAGATTTGCATACTCGTTTGTTTTAAAGTCACTCATCCGCACTATAACCTTTTCGGGATACTGCGAAGATGCTATGCGGGCTATGCCGCGGGCCAGATTGTCCACAAAATAGTCACTCTTATTCTTATACCTGACAGTTGCCTTTTGAATAAACTCCCGGGCTTGCTCGTCGCGCACATCGTCAAAGTTTACTAATGCCATAGGATGAATCTTGATTGCGTTGTTGATAATAAACTCCATGCGGGCAAGACCTATGCCTTTGGCCGGAAGCTGCCACCAGCGAAA
This sequence comes from uncultured Fibrobacterota bacterium, assembly GCA_964586285.1. GTDB lineage: Bacteria > Fibrobacterota > Chitinivibrionia > Chitinivibrionales > CAYFVL01 > CAZPHU01. Next base: position 70,821 of record CAZPHU010000003.1, read on the forward strand.
GGCGGCATCGGGACTGGCAATATTTATCATTATCTGCGTTTTTGTACTCGGCAGATCCTCCATGTTAATCCGACGCTCCTCGTATTGGAGTTTCCCCCGGTAAACATTGCCCTGATTACCCTCGGCGCAGGAGATGGTAATTTCCTCCCCGTCTTTTATGATGCCGGTTGCCTCACCCGTACCGACAATCGCGGGCAGGCCCAGCTCGCGGCTGACAATCGCCGCGTGAGAGGTCCGCCCGCCGTGATCGGTTATTATGCCGGCGGACTTTTTCATTATCGGTACCCAGTCGGGATCGGTCATACCGGTAACCAGAATCGCACCCTCCTCAAACCTGTCTATATGCTCCGCGCTTTTGATTATCTGTGCCTTGCCCGAAGCGATACTCTCTCCGATTGCAAGCCCCCGGATCAGGACTTCACCCTTTTGCTTTAGTGAATAGGTGTTTAGCATACTGGATTTCTTCTGCGAATGCACCGTTTCGGGGCGGGCCTGTACTACATAAAGCTCTCCGGTTTTTCCATCCTTGGCCCATTCCATGTCCATGGGCTTATCATAGTGCTTTTCTATTACCATCGCCCATCTTGCCAGCCGAAGAATTTCATCATCCTCCAGAACAAACGAGTTCCTCTCTTCCACAGAGGTATCAACGTTTCTGGTAGTTTCGTTTCCACCGGAGCTGTAAACCATTTTCTTTTCCTTGGCACCCGCTTTTTTCTCTATGATTGGCCGATACTTCGATTGGCCAAGTAAAGGCTTGAAAACCTGATACTCATCGGGATTAACCGACCCCTGAACCACGTTTTCACCTAATCCAAAGGCCGCATTTATGACAACAAGGTCCGGAAATCCGGTATCGGTGTCCAAAGAAAACATCACCCCGGAGCCGCAAAGATCGGATCTGACCATTTTCTGTATCCCGATTGAGAGAGCAACCTTCATGTGATCGAATCCCTTTTCGGTCCGGTAGCTGATGGCACGATCGGTAAACAAAGACGCATAGCACCTTCTGCATGCGTCTACCAGCTCCTTCTCACCCGTTACATTGAGATAGGTTTCCTGCTGACCGGCAAAACTGGCTCCGGGAAGATCCTCCGCGGTCGCACTGCTGCGAACGGCAACATCGACTTCCTCCACAGCATATTTTTCACATAGTTTGACGTATGACTTACGGATGTCTTCCTCGACCTCCTCGGGAAATCGACTGTCTATAAACATACGCCGAATCTTCTTACCCACCTGCTCAAGAGGTTTGCGTCCGGCTTTCAAATCGTCAATTAGCTCTGCGATTTTTTTGTCGATATCGTTTTCTTTGAGAAACTCTCTGTATGCCTCGGCAGTTGTGGCATACCCGTCGGGGACCCTGACGTTTTCGTCTTTGAGGCTTCTTATCATCTCACCCAAGGAGGCGTTTTTGCCGCCGACCAGCCCTACATCCTCGTTTGAAATGTCTTCGAACCATCTGATATACCTGGTTTGTGTCTCGACACTCACGTAAAACCTCCCCGGCAAATATTTTTAGTATATTCCATTTCGTAAATCTTTATATAGACGCTCGGCATCTTCTCTTTTACACAGTTCGGTGCCGGCGGTCATTACCGCGGCCGCGCCGCAGGCTACTCCGAACCGGGCAGCATCAAGCGGCTCATCCCCTCTTGCAAGCGCCAGCACCACCCCGGCCACCATACTGTCGCCCGCCCCGACTTTGCTGCGAATCGGCACCGAGGGCGAACGAAGGCGAGCCGTCTTATCGGCGCTCATATATAAAGCTCCTCCCGCGCCAAGCGACAGCAGCACTATTTCTGCTTTACCCTCCCCGATCAACTCCTTAAGCGCACCCTCCTGCTCACGCTCGCTTTGTAGTTCTCTCCCCAAAACGTTTTCAAGCTCTCTCATGTTCGGCTTGATAAAGTATACACCCCCGGCAACCGCTTCCTGCAGAGGCTTGCCCGATGTGTCCACAATACACCTTGCCCCCCTGGATTTGGCCGACTCAAAAACCATGCGGTAGAAGTCGTCGGGAACCCCGGGCGGAAGACTGCCGCTTGCTACGATATATGAGGGCGGAGGATCGATCGACTCGACAACATCCAACACGCTTTGCCAATCGTCTTTTGTCAATTTGGGCCCAGGCATCGTGAACCTGTACTGCCTGTCGCTGCTCTTTTCTCTAACCGTGATACTCTCCCGCGTAAGCCCGCTTACATCAAGTGGACAGATGTCTATCTCTTCCCGCCGGATCAGGGAGTGAATCAACTCTCCATTGGCCCCGCCTTTGGTAAAATAGCAACGACTGTGTCCCCCAAGCCGTCTTATTGCCCGGGATACGTTGATCCCTCCCCCGCCCGGCTCCTCCCGCGGCTGAGAGCAGCGAAGCTTGCGATCGGGAGTAACCTGATTAACCGATAAACTTATATCGACCGCCGGATTCATCGTTATGGTAACTATAGATTGCTGTTCACTCATATATTCTAAACCCAATTACATTTTGGCGTGAAAAGGAATTTACCCTTTCGTATAAAGCAAGCTCAATGCCAATTTCACTTTCCTTGCGCTACGCAAGCCGTGACAGGTAAGTCGAAACAGAACCTATTCCATTTGGAGAATAAATTAAGAACCGGAGAGCGGCCCGCCTTCGGGAACGCGGCTTTGTTCAAAGTAATACATTAGATACTAAGTCCGACAAACACACGTTTTTTGTCGTACTAATTTGTCTATGTGTTCCCCGGCTTTAATTTCAAAGTAACTGTAGAAGCCAACACGGAGAAATCGGTTCCGGCTCTGCCGGATTAGTTCCTAATGTCAACCGGATGTATAGCGAAAACCCACGAGTGCGATCAGGAGAATAAGAGCCGCCCAGAAAAACACGTCAAGAAGGTTTTTGGCGGCTTCCTCTTTTTCTTTTTGTTTCACGGCCTGGGTCTGCGAAACGGTTGGTTCAGGACGTGGAGGGGTGGCGGATGCCGGAAGCAGGGCGAAAATTACACTTACTATCATTATGGGAAAATTGGGGGGTCGTTTATAGTCGACCCAACCGGCAAGGTCCAAATGCCCCGGCGCCCCAGATTGCAGGAAACACGATGAAGAAAAATGCCGGCACACTGGCCCACGGCCCCGAGCGTCTTAAGCCCACCGCGAAAAGGGCCGCAAGAATGATTCCTACCGACAATGCCAACAAAATGTCCCAGAACACAAGCTGACCGCCTTCATGTAAATATGTAATGAGGGATACCTTGAGAGCTCCATTATACTAGTACCCCTCGCGGCTTTTTTAATTATTACCATGCATTTATCGGACGCGGTGCCTTCGTTCCTCTTTCCCATGCCTCATTAATACGAACATTGCGGCCGCCCAGATTAGCACCGTTTAGTTCTAATTTGGCAGCTTCCGCATGAGTATCCTCCAGCTCCACAAAACCAAAACCACGAGAGCGTCCAGTCTCCTTGTCCTTGACAATGATGGTAGAATGTACCGGACCATACTGATTAAAAAGATCTGAAACTTCACTTTCGGTAGCGATAAACGGAAGATTACCAACAAATAGCTTCTTAGACATAATCTGATTCCTTAGATAAGTGTTGTACAAAGTTATAACAGTAATTCTCAAAAAATTAAAACGCGTGATGCCTCGATGGATGATTAGTGTTTTCTCTGCTCTTTGTTCCCCACCCCCTTTACAAAGAATCAATAACAGAATCACTCGATGGTGCAATTGATCCTTTTAGAAAGCTTAAATTGATGAATAGTTAATGTTGCATGATTCAGCGGTTTGGTAAGCAAGCATTACTCTGTGCAAAATCGCCATAGTATTTAGCAAACCCTGTGCCGTAAACCACCGCTCTTATTTTCTGCTTTGAATTATTTCCCGTAATTGCTTAATAGAACGGGTATTTACGACATCGACAGGCTCAAGCCATCCGCGCCTGGCCTGATCAATTCCATAACCAAGATTATCAAAATCGGAAAACGAGTGAGCATCCGTGGCAATCGAGAATTGAATTCCCATCTCCTTTGCCGCCTTGCAGTGTATGGCGGGTAAATCCAGGCGGTCCGGATGAGAGTTGATTTCCAGAATCACTCCGTTTTCGGCGGCATGATGCATGAGTCTGTCCATGTCCAGCTCGTAAGGCTCACGCCTTTGGATTATTCTCCCGGTCGGATGTGCCAGTATGGTGGCGTAGCGATTATCCATCGCACGCATTATTCGCTCAGTCTGCTTCTCTTTTTGCAAATTGAAAAGTGAGTGAACCGAAAAAACAACCAGATCAAGCTTCTTTAAAACCGAATCGGGCAGGTCAAGAGATCCGTCCTCAAGAATATCGCATTCGATTGATGCCAGTATCTCAAAATCGGGGTATTGATCATTAAGCTTATGAATCTGTTGTATCTGCTGCTCCAGCCTTGACGGATCGAGCCCCCTTGCCATGGCCAGTCGCCTCGAATGATCGGTGACCGCCAGATACTCAAGCCCCCGGCGCCGCGCCTCTTCAACCATCTGCTTTAGCGTATAATGACCGTCGGTGGCGTTTGTGTGGGAGTGAAGATCCCCCCTGATATCCCCCGAATTTATAAGCTTTGGAAGCCGGTTTTCTTTTGCCTTTTCAATCTCTCCCCTGTCCTCACGAAGCTCGGGCTGTATGTAGGGAAGGTCTACGGCCGAAAAAACATCCTCTTCTCTCTCTCCACCCATATAGGTGTCACCACGATAGATTCCATACTCGTTTATTTTCAATCCCTTCTTTACACCCATCTTGCGAACGGCTATATTGTGGGCCTGAGAGCCGGTAAAGTAGTGAAGGGCGGCTCCGTAGCTTTTGCCCGGCACAACCCGCAAGTCCACCTGCAAGCCGGAGCGAAGCCGCACAGTTGCCCGCGTCTCACCTCGGGACATCACCTGCTCCACCTCCTCATAGGCTACGAATCTATCCATAACCGGGGCGCTGTTTTTACAGGTAAGAAGAATGTCCAGATCACGAACCGTTTCACGGCGGCGCCTGAATGAACCGGCTACTATCAAATTATCCACTTGCGGGGCACGTCCAAGATAATCAAGAAGCGACTTTACAACCTGCTCGGCAACATGAAGCGGTGTTCGCCTGAAATCTTCTTGCCTGCGCTCTGTTTCGCTAAGTATCTTCTCCTCTGTTTTTGATCCGAAGCCGGCTAAAGTTCGTATCTTTTGCTCCCGGGCAGCTTGGCGAAGCTGCGGTAGTGTTGTTACACCAAGCTTCTCGTTTAAAACCTTTATCTTCTTTGCCCCAAGCCCGGCAATATGCATAAGCCCGGTCAACTCGGGAGGATACTGCTTCTTCAATTCTTCAAGCAGAGGCAGTGTGCCGGTTTGCACGATCGTTTTTATTTTGGCCGCCAAATCCTTGCCTATGCCCGGAAGAGCAGTGAAATCCTCTTTCTCTCGCACCATTTCGGTAATGTCGCGGCTCAAGGCGCCAAGAGTTCTGGCCGCGTTACGATAGGCCCGGACACGGAAAGCGTTTTCACCTTTAATCTCAAGAAGGTCGGCAACCGTGTCGAAAACCCCTGCTATATCACTGTTATGTAGAGGCATGAAAAACCTGTATCTTTTTTTTCGGTAACCTGATCATTTTTGATGCAATCTCTAATAAGCTTGCAAAAAACAAACGATACGAAACGCAAGTGTTATACCGTTTATTTCGCTTTTGATAAAATCAGGCTTGCGGCACAACTATTGCTAAATTGTTTGTTTGATTTCGAGAAGGAGTGATAAACAACTCATTTTAAACGTAAAAGGTGGTGCAAATGTGGCTTAAATGGTTGCCCTGGAGATTCGTACTCAGCCGTATTGCACGTTCGCAAGGCTTCATGGACCCGATCAATATCCTTTCACAATTTGGGAAATTCTCTCAACCCTCCGAGGTACTTGCTCCCGATGAGCTGCTTCGGGCGGGACTGATTTTTCATACTCGAGGGCTGGTAAACAGCCAGGCGATCCAGCACAATCTGGACTGGGTATGGCCATACTGGGTAGAGCGTCAGTTTGATCCGCACAAGGGCTCCTTTGTTCCGCGTGCCTTCTCGCTGACCACAATCAATATGACTCACCGCAACTGGACCGCGGTGGGGATTCCCAACGCCGATTCCCTACCCCTGGTCGATCCGCGCGGTCTGTTTACACCCTTTTTCAACAAATGGTCCATAGATGCCTGGATTGTCGGCGATCCCACCGACGACAAAACCGACCTTTTCCCCTCACGGGAACTTCAGGCCCACCAGAGCATGGACACGGCCGGTGACGGCAGGGTGATTACAAGAACAGACAAAGGAGATCATTCCCTGGAATCGATCTGTTTTGTAGAGCTGCAGGATGGTAAACCTGTGGCCCGCATGCATCTTAGGGCAAAGAGTGGGGGGAAGCGCTATCTTGCCGTTTCCATACGCCCCTATAATCCCGAGGGTATAAGCTTTGTGCACGATATAGAAGCAGTGGGCAAGTCCGGGCTAAGGATAGATGGGGAGCACAACGTGCTCTTTTCCCGGGAGCCTCAACAGATGACCTTCTCTCATTACAAGATCGGTGATGTTTCTCATCACGTAACACGAGAGTCACCAAAGGGCTCGGTTTGTTGTGATGTGGGTATGGCTACGGCGGCTGCCATTTTTCCTGTCGGGGATGATTCCACCCAGGAGGTCACGGTATCGGTTCCGCTTACGGAGAAAAAGGGGAAATCGCTTCCGGAAAAGACTCATCTGGTCCCCCAATCCTGGGAAAAAGTACTTGAACATTACTGCAGGTTATCCGTTCCCGACCGCCACTACCAGTTTCTTTACGAGGCGGCATTGAGAACGGTGATCCTTCACACGCCGGGCACGGTATACGCGGGGCCTTTTACCTATAAGAGATTCTGGTTTCGTGATGCGGCTTTTGTGTTGCAGGCCCTGCTTTGCAGCGGTTTTGTCAACCGGACAGAGGAGATCATGGATACATTCCCGGCCCGTCAAACGGCGACCGGATATTTCGAATCGCAGAACGGAGAATGGGATTCCAACGGCCAGATACTCTGGTTGTATGGACGATACGCCGCACTAACCGGACGGCCTATCAAACCTTCGTGGTATGAGGCTATGGTCAGGGCTGCCAGGTGGATATACCGCAAGCGTCTTCCCCAGGACCTGGAGAAACCCCACGCGGGGCTGCTTCCGGCCGGTTTCAGCGCGGAGCATCTGGGGCCAAACGACTACTACTACTGGGATGATTTCTGGGCGGTGGCAGGTTTACAAGCGGCATCGCTTCTGGCCGCCGAGAACAAAGACAGGAATAACAGCATTCAATTTGAGAAAGATGCCCTGTCTCTGATGCGCTCAATCGAGAAAAGCCTTTCTCTAAATGAAAAAAGGCTTCAGCGCCCCGGCATTCCCTCATCCCCCTACAGGAGACTTGACAGCTCAGCCGTCGGATCGCTTGTATGCGGATATCCGCTGCAGCTGTTTGAGCAAGACGACAGGCGTCTGCTGGATACAGCCGATTTTCTTTTCGACAACTGTCTTGTTCACGATGCGTTTTTTCATGACATGACCCATTCCGGAATCAATCCTTATCTGACTTTACATATTGCTCAAGTGATGCTTCGCAACGGTAACCCACGGGCGTTCAGGTTGATTAACGGAATCGCCGCACTCGCATCCCCGACCGGGCACTGGCCCGAGGCTGTACATCCCCTTACCCGAGGCGGATGTATGGGTGACGGGCAGCATGTGTGGGCCGCCGCCGAGTGGATTATGGTTGTAAGAAACAGCTTCATTCGGGAAGAGGAAAAGGACGATACGCTGGTTTTGGGAGCGGGAATACCAGGCGAGTGGTTGAAAGGAGACCAGGCATTCTCTTTCGGCCCCGCTCCAAGCTCTTTTGGAAACATATCGGTAAGCATCACGCCCCGGGATACAAAGGCACTTGTTTCCTGGGATGCGCAGTGGCGGCGTAAACCCCAAAAGGTAATAATCGCATTTCCCGGACTGAAACCGGTCTCGATCGATCCGGACGAAAACTCCGTCGAAATTGCTCTGGAGTATGGTTCATGAATGTCTTGATGATGACTAATACTTATAAACCGTTTATTGGAGGGGTGGAAAGATCGGTAGAAACATTTAAGGAAAAGTATCTGCAAAGAGGACATCGTGTATATATAGTCACCCCGGTATACAAGGGAGCCACCGAGCACGAACCGGACATTTTCCGTTTCCCTGCCATCCAGAACTTCAACGGATCCGATTTTTCGGTCAAGCTTCCTGTTCCGGGGATTTTGATGAAAAAGATTACCGAGTTCGATCCCGATGTGGTGCATTCACATCACCCCTTCCTTATGGGTGATACGGCGTTGAGGGTTTCGGCAAACCTGAATTTGCCTCTTGTATTTACTTTCCATACTTTTTTCGAACGCTACACCCATTATGTCCCGGGCGACTCAAAGCTGCTGAGGCGCTTTGTGGCCTCGCTGGCAACCGGGTACGCGAATCTGAGCGACCATGTGATCGCTCCAAGCGAAAGTGTAAAGAACATCCTGCGGGAGCGGGGGGTTGGAAGCCCGATAAGTGTCGTGCCTACCGGCATTTCGGTATCTGAATTCGAGCGGGGAGATGGCAGAGGGGTTCGAAGGGCTCTGGGCATAGGCGAGAGTGCTTTTCTGGCGGGTTTTGTGAGCAGACTGGCACCTGAGAAAAACATAGAGTTTCTGTGCCGTGCATTGAGCCGTTTCCTCATGAAAAGGCCGGATGCACACTTTATTGTCGTAGGCAAGGGTCCCTCGGAAGATTATATGCGCGATATGTTTAGAACGGCGGAAGTTGATTCCCGCGTCCATTTCACCGGCCTTCTGGAAGGCCAACAGCTTGCGGATGCCTACCACGCCATGGACGTATTTACTTTTGCATCCCACACTGAAACCCAGGGAATCGTGATAGCGGAGGCCATGGCCGCATCGGTTCCGGTAGTGGCTCTGAATGCAACGGGTATCCGGGAGGTAATCAAGGACGGCCGAAATGGAAGACTTCTGGACCGTGATGATGAATACCTGTTCTCGGAAGTGCTTCTGGAGCTGGCCGATATGGATGCGGCCAGGCGCCGCGAGATGGCACAGGAGGCGAGGAAAACCGCCGATGAGTATTCGATCGAGCGCAGCGTCGGCAAGCTTCTTCAAATCTACGAAAAGGTTTCGGTACGAGACCGCTTCATCAACGGTCCGGTCAAAGACACCCCCTGGAATGAAGCTGTCAGGCGAATACATGCGGAATGGGAGCTTCTGGTGAACACTGCGCGCGCAACCCGGGCGGCATTGTCTGGTACCGAGGATCCCAAAAATCTTTGAAAAAGATTAGCATGCGCTCTTAAGTACAGCGCTAAAACTATAGGAACTTGTCTCAAAGACCGGCGACCTGGAGCTTGCCGCTGGTGTGCGGCGAAACTTCCGGATGTACGATCCATTGGAGTTCTTGGCCAATGTGACGCAGCACATCCCCAATAAAAGGGAACATCAAGTACGGTATTACGGGTGGTACTTCAATAAGCGGCGAGGTATGCGAAAGGCACAGAGTGCTAAGGATTCTGAGCATGTATCCGCGGAGACTGTCGATGAGTACTGGACCAGACTTGCCGAGTTCAGGTCCCCATTTCAGCGCAAATGTCGAATCACCCGGACTGCACTCTCAAATAAATTTATTCCCGTCCATTTTTCGAACATTTCATGGCTGTACGCCCTTTGTCTCTGCTTTCCTCTTTTTTCGTGTATTTCGTGGTCTGTTAGCCTTTTGTCTCCGCCTCCTTCCTCTTCTTTGTTCTCATTTTCTCCTAACGTCCTCCTAATCAAAAACTATCCTCATTTACATCATATTTTCAATAAAAGACAAGTATCTTTTGGTAGTGCTTTTTAACTTAATCAAATGGAGGTCGCATGAAGAAAAGCAGATCCATTCACAGTCTTATCTGTTTTGGC